>NZ_DBNGVP010000136.1:0-85407 GCF_057119385.1 Archangium sp.
GGAGGCGCACCGCGTTCTGGAGGAGGCCGACGACCCATTTCCTCCCGGACACTACCGGCTTGAGGACACGCCGCGAGGGCTCCTCATTTCCAGCAGCACCGGCAATATAGGGTTCGCCGACATCACCATCTCGGAACGGATTCCCCACGCGACCGTTTACGCGGTGATGGCCTCACCGGACCTGGACGAGTTTTTTGTTACCGTGAGACGAGGGGGTGAGGGCGTCGAAGAGTTCGCCCAGCCGCCAGATGAGTTTCCGCGTCTGCGAGTCATCAGCGACATCAAGGGCGAACATTCGCCCGAGCGGATTCTCGCGGCGCTGGGCATCCCCGCGGAGTGGTTCCGGAATGAATGACAGTTCAAACATTCACTTCCCTCACCCAGTCCTTCCGCGAGGCCCCGCGTCACCTCGCCCCGGCTGCTCCTCATCCCGCACTCGTTGACGTCAACGAGCGATGTATCCCAATGTGTGATGCTCATTGACGTCAACGAGTGGGTCCGGGGCCCGGCCTCAGTAACGCTGGCGCTTCGGTGGATGATCGATCCGGATCTGCGGTTGCGCGTTGGGATCCACCTGAGGCACGTCGGGCAGGGGCTCTCCCTCGGGTGGCATGATGGCGGTCTCGAAGCGGGGCCAGCTGATGATGACGCTGCCCTCGCCGCGGTCCACCTGATCCAACGGCGCATCGGTCATGGGGAATCCATCATACGTGGGAATCCCATACACATCCTCCCACGAACTGACGGCGGCTCCGCAGATGGGCAACCAGGTGCCGTCAGGGCGTTGGATGCGATTGAACCGGATATAGACACGCATCGGCGTGACCTTCGCCTCGCCCTCCAGGTTGAATCTCGGGCCATCATGGAACGGCTTCATGAAGGCCGTGACGGGCCCTGGCTTGACGTTGAGGGGTCCAGCCGCCTCGCGAGGCCGGGCCGATGAGGCCGGGGTGCCTGACGTCATGAAGGTGGCATAGAGGTATTCTGGCTTGAAACCCAGCTCGCGCGGGGTGGCCCGGGCCTCGGGTGGGCACCGCTCGAGGAAACCGGCCGAGTACGGACGCACGTCGGCGGTGGTGAGGGCACATCCGGCGAGCTGCACGAGCGTTGCCCCCCATGCGGCGCGCAGCGTGGCGCACCAGCGCGGCGAGGCCTCGGGCAAGGGAGGGGTGGCGGAAGGTTCCTGGCTGCGTTGGGAAGACGGCACGGGCGGTGCTCCTTGCTCGGAGAGCGCCGGCGGGGCCGGCGCGGTGGGCTCCACGTGAGGGTGCGAGTGAAGCAGCCCCCACCCTAGTCCGAGCAGTCCCAGCACGAAGGCCCACTCCACGAGAACCACCGGCCAGCGCCTCGCATGGCCCGCGCCCGCGGAGTCCCCGGACAATTCAGCGGGGCCCGGCTCCGGTTGCGGGTCCGCCGCGGCCGGAGTGCTCCCCTGCTCGGAGAGCGGCACCGACGGCACCCGCCAGGACTCCAGATGCCCCTCCTCCGCCCGCAGCCGCTCCAGTTCCTCGCGCACGGCCCGGGCACTGGCGGGGCGCTGCTCGGGCTCCTTGGCCAGCAGCCGCATGGCGAGCGCGGAGAGGGACGCGGGAACCTCGGGAGCGTGCCGCCGGGGTTCGGCGGGCGAGACGGTGAGGATGGCCGCCAGCAACTGCTCCAGCGGCAGCGCCGGGTCGAAGGGGCGCAGCCCCGTGAGCGCCTCGTAGACGAGGATGCCGATGGCGTACAGGTCCGCCTCGGGCCGGGCCTCGAAACGCGCGCCCTTCTCAAGCACCTCCTTCCCCAACAGGAAGCGGATGGCCTCGGGGGGCTGGCAGTAGAGCGTGCCCGGCGCCAGCCCCTCCGTCAGCGGGCGCGCGCACGGCAGGTGGACGGCCCCCAGGTCGATGAGGAAGGGCCAGTCATCTCCCTCACGCACCAGGATGTTGTCCGCCTTGAGGTCACGGTGGCACACGCCGCGCCCGTGCATCACCTCCAGGGCGCGCAGGATTTCGATCAGCACGCCCACCCATTGGTGGGTCGTGGCCCGCCGCTTCCAGCGCCAGTCATGGAAGGTGACACCGGGAACATGGTCCGTGACGAAGAAGGAGTAACCCGTCCGGGGGTCCGGCCATCTCCCCAGCTCATGGACGGGCAGCAGGTTGGGGTGCGAGAGGTGCTCCAGAGAGACCGCTTCCCGGCGCATCCAGCCGTCCACGCTGTCCTCGTCCGCGTCCGAGGCCGGCTGCAACGCCACCTTCATGACGTAGGGATTGCCCTCGTGCTCCACCAGGAAGAGGAGGGAGAAGCCACCAGCGCCCAGGCGGCGCACCACGAGGTACTCCCGCACGCTGTGTCCCGGACGCAGCTGGTTGGGATGCAGGGGCTTGTTCATGGCAGTGCGAGAACCGTTTCCGGCAGAGGCGAGCCCTCCACCCCCAGCAACAGGTGCGTGGTGCCTCCGGGAGGGGTGGCCACCACGGTGTGCCGCGAAACGGCTTCCCCCGAAGACGGCGGAACATGGAGCAGGGGCAACACCAGCGTGGAGCCCTCCCCCCGTGACGCCCGGAGCTGGAGCCGCGCCCAGTCCCGGGGAGATGGACTGCCATCCCAGCCAGGCCGCGAGGACAGCGTGATGAAGACGTGCGGGCCCATGCGGAGGACGGATTCCACCTCCACGTAAATCTCAGCCCGCAGGCACACCCACTTCCCTGGCTGGGCCAGCCCGACCCGGGCCCCCGGGGACGCCTGGAGGAGGCGGGCCACGTCGACCACGCCCTCCTGGCCAGCGACGGGCGCCTGGAGCCGGACGAGCCGCACCTCCCCATCCACCTCGCCGCGGCGGGTGACGAGCGCGAGCTGGAGGGAATCGCCCGGCGGCAGCGGCACGGTGAGCACCAGGCGCTCGCCCTCCGGGAGGTCCGAGGAAGGCAGGAGGATGAAGGAGCTCCCATCCACCGGGACGAGCCGGACACGCCCGTGCTCGTCCTGGAGCACCGGGCCCCCGGGGCCGAGCGGGACGTCGGTGGTGATGACGGTGGCGCTGCCCCCCGCCACGGACAGCTCGGGGAGCGCCCCGCCCACACCCGGGGCGACGTGAAGGGTGCGTCCGCGGGACACGCGCTCCACGGGCCGCTCCCGGGCGGCGGCTGGCAAGGACGAGAAGAGGAGCGGCACGAGCAGAGCCACCCAGGAGACGGAGCGCACGCGGACCCTTCGCCGTGAGGAAGGCCACGCTAACCGCGGCGGCGCCGGGCGGGCAAGCTCCAGTCCACTTCGGCGGTCATGTCCTTGAGCGTGACTTCCGGAATCTCCTGCGGTATGTACGGCCCAACCCAGGAGATACGATGAAACACCCTACCCTACGAACCTTGTTCCAGCTGTCCCTGCTGCTCCTCCCCCTGGCCGCCGGAGTGGCCTCGGCCGGGAGCAGTTGGCTGCCCGAGGGCTGGCAGCCCGAGGACCGCGAGCTCCGGCTCTACGAGCGGCCTTCCGCCTCCGAGCGCGAGGTGCGGGTGACGCGCAGGTTCCTCTCGGTGGTGGAGCTGATGGATGGGCAGGTCGATCTGGAGCGGACCACGCTGGAGGGGGCCGGAGAGCGCATCCGGCT
Organism: Archangium sp.; assembly: GCF_057119385.1. Taxonomy (NCBI): domain Bacteria; kingdom Pseudomonadati; phylum Myxococcota; class Myxococcia; order Myxococcales; family Archangiaceae; genus Archangium; species Archangium sp. The sequence goes on from NZ_DBNGVP010000136.1 coordinate 3,590, forward strand.
GAAGCAACAGGACGGCAACCTGCTGCTGGTGGATGCGGTGGGGGACCTGAAGCCGGGCGAGCGCCTCCCGCTCTCGGTGGCCTACCGGGACGGCCAGCGGCTCGAGCTGACGCTGGTGCGGGGCGAGCTGCGGACGGATCTCCGCGTGCGGGTGTACCAGCGGCCTCCGCCCACGAAGGAGGAGCAGGAAACGGCACTGGTGGAGGGCCTGGCGAGCCTGGCCGTGGAGTACGAGCAGCACGAGCTGCTGAAGGGGCGGATGACGTGCTCGCCCGAGGAGGTCGAGGCGCCCCGCGTGGGCGGCAGCGGCATCCAGGAGTCGCGCTTCCGCTGCGAGCCCGTGCCGCACGAGTGCGGGTTCAAGCTGCCCTCGTGGCTGCACCGGCGGGAGTCGGCGGGCCGCCTCACCATCAATGGCCAGGAGGGAGGTGGAGGCAAGGTGGGCATGATGGGCAACAGCATCAGCTACTGGATGCCGCATCAGACGGTCGTGGTGCTCTCCGTCTTCAACATGGATCCCAAGCGGCGCTGGAGGCCGGGCGAGTACGCGCTGAGGCGGGAGGCCACCGGAGAGACGGTGCGCCTGCGCGCCATGAAGTCGGAGGTGCCCGAGGAGGGCGTGGAATTCGGTGAGGTGGGGTTGATGAGCTTCGTCATCGACACGCCCCGCTCCGGCACCGAGCGCTTCGCCCTGGAGGTGCTCGAGAAGGACGGCGGCCCGCGCAGGGTTCGCGTGGAGGGGATGACGTTCGAGGATCCCACGAAGGCACCTCCCGCCCGGTAGCACGGCCGCGCCCGGTGCGGGACCGGGCGCGGGTACCCCCTCACGGCTCAGCGCCCCTTCGCGCTCTCGCGCTGCTCGATCTGGACGATCTCGTCCACCACCTGCGGCTCGGCCAGCGTGGTGGTGTCACCCAGGCTGTCCATCTGGCCCTCGGCCACCTTGCGCAGAATCCGGCGCATGATCTTCCCCGAGCGCGTCTTCGGCAGGCCACTCACCACGCGGATGCGGTCCGGCGTGGCCAGCGGCCCGATGATGCGGCGCACCTGCTCCTTCAGCGCGCCCACCAGCTGCTCGGAGCTCAGGTCGCCCGGCTTCACCGTCACGTACGCGCAGATGCCCGTGCCCTTGATGTCGTGCGGGAAGCCCACCACCGCGGCCTCGGCCACCGCGTCGTGTGCCACCAGCGCGCTCTCGATCTCCGCCGTGCCCAACCGGTGGCCCGACACGTTCAGCACGTCATCCACGCGGCCCGTAATCCAGTAGTACCCGTCCTCGTCGCGGCGGCACCCGTCCCCCGTGAAGTACAGGCCCGGGTAGGTGGAGAAGTACGTCTCGCGGAAGCGCCGGTGGTCTCCCCAGATGGAGCGCGCCTGGCCCGGCCACGGACGCTTCAGGCACAGGTTGCCCGACACGCCATTGCCCTCGATGATGGCGCCCTTCTCGTCCACCAGCACCGGTTCGATCCCGAAGAACGGCAGGGTGGCGCTGCCGGGCTTCGCCGGCGTGGCCCCCGGGAGCGGGGTAATCAGGATGCCGCCCGTCTCCGTCTGCCACCACGTGTCCACCACGTCGCAGCGGCCCTCGCCCGGCACGTCGTGGTACCAGCGCCACACCTCGGGGTTGATGGGCTCGCCCACGCTGCCCAGAATCCGCAGGCTCTTGCGCGACGTCTTCTTCACCCACTCATCGCCCTCGCGGATGAGCGAGCGCAGCGCCGTGGGCGACGTGTAGAGGATGGTCGCCTTCAGGTCATCCACCACCTGCCACATGCGGCTGGCGTCCGGGTACATCGGCGTGGACTCGAAGATGACCGTCGTCACGCCGTTCACCAGCGGGCCATAAATCAGGTAGCTGTGGCCGGTGATCCACCCCACGTCCGCGGTGCAGAAGTAGACGTCGTCCGGGCGGATGTCGAAGACGTACTCGTGCGTCATCGACGCGTAGATGATGTAGCCGGCGGTGGTGTGCATCACGCCCTTGGGCTTGCCGGTGCTGCCCGAGGTGTAGAGGATGAAGAGCGGATCCTCGCTGGACATCCACTCCACCGGACAGGTGGAGCGGTGCTTCTGCATCTCGTCCTCGAGCACCAGGTCACGGCCCTGCTTCATGGGCACGGCCTTGTTCGTGCGGCGGCTGACGAGCACCGTCTCCACCTGGGTGAGGCCCTCGAGCGCCTGGTCCACGATGGACTTGAGCGCCACGGCCTTGGGACCGCGCGGCGCCTCGTTGGCGGTGACGACGATGCGAGCCCCCGAGTCGAGGATGCGGTCGCGCAGGGACTCGGCCGAGAAGCCGGCGAACACCACCGAGTGCACCGCGCCGATGCGCGCGCACGCCAGCATGGTGTAGGCCACCATGGGCGTCATGGGCATGTAGATGCAGACGCGGTCGCCCTTGCGCACCCCATGGGCCTTGAGCACGTTGGCCACGCGCGCCACCTGGTGCTTGAGCTCGCGGTACGTCACGTGCTGGTACTGCCCCGGCTCGTTGGCGGCCCAGATGATGGCCGTCTTGTCCGGCTGCGTGTGCATGTGCCGGTCCACCGCGTTGTGGCAGACGTTGAGCTTGCCCCCGCCGTACCAGGAGAAGTCCACCTCCTCCATGTCCACGTCCAGCACGTTGGAGGGCGGGTGGAACCATTCAATCCGCCTGGCCTGCTCGCCCCAGAAGCCCGCGGGGTCCTCCAGGCTCTGCCGGTAGAGTCGGCGGTACTCCTCGAGGCTCTTCACGCGGGCGCGCGCGGTGATGGGCTCCTTGGGCGCAACAAGCATGGTCTCTCCCAGGGGATGGAATGGGTGCTGGTCCTGTGCCTACAACGCAAGCGCCATGCCCTGCTCGGAATTCGCGTCCTTCCGATAGGTTGCGAACTGGACGCACTGCGTCGAGACGTCACGCGTGGAAACGAGCGTTACCTTCCGTAACGTGCCCGCGACGCCCCGGGCCACCCCCCGCTGATTTGAGGGGGTTGGCGGGAGCGGGATAGCGTGGGGGCCGGCTCCACTCCGACATGCCCCCCCCCAAGAATCTCCATGCCTTCGTGGTCCTCGGAGGGCTTCCCTTCGCCCTCGCCCTCGGAGGACTGCTGTACTTCGTCACCGGCCATCCGAATGACGCGGCGGGCTGGGCCGTGCTGCTGCTGGGCACCCCGCCCCTGCTGTGGGTGACGCGGTACGTCTACTGGTTCCTGGGCGAGTCCCGGCCCGACCAGGAGCGCACCCGCTTCCTCTCCCTGCTCGCCGAGGGAGACCTCACCCACCCCACCCACGCGCGCATGGGGGACCAGCGAGAGGTGCGCCGGCTGCTCATCTCCCTGCGCCGGGCGCTCAGCCAGGTGCAGCGGATGACGGGCAACGTGCGCCGCACCTGCCAGGGCGTGTCCGAGGAGGTGCGGGCCCTGCTGGAGGCCGCGCGCCGCCAGGGGAGCGCGGTGGAGCGCTCCCGCGAGTCGACGGCCAGCATGGGCCAGAGCCTCCAGGCCGCGGGCAAGCGGGTGGCGCAGCTGGAGACCTTCACGCGCGAGACGAAGGGCTCGCTGATGGAGATGACGGAGCGGCTCGGGCAGGTGGCCGAGGCCCTGCTCGCGCTGGACGAGTTCTCGCACCGCACCACGCAGCAGGTGCAGGCCATGAGCGAGCGGCTGCACCACATCGCCTCCTCGGGTGACGAGCTGGCGCGCTTCGCCAGCGAGGCGGAGGCCTTCGTCCAGGTGGTGCACACCGGCATCGACGCCGTGCGCCACCGGGCCTCGGAGACCAACCAGCTGGCCCACGCGGTGACGGCCACCGCCGAGCGCGGCGCGGTGCTCGTCAACGACTGCGTCCAGGGCATGTACCGGGTGGAGGAGACGGTCCGCAAGGCCGCCGAGCTGGTGGACTCGCTCGGCGTCCGCTCCACGCAGATCGGCCGCATCGTGGACGTCATCCAGGAGATCGCGGACCAGACGAACCTGCTGGCGCTCAACGCGGCCATCATCGCCGCGCAGGCCGGTGAGCAGGGCCGCCCCTTCGGCGTGGTGGCCGATGAGATCCGCGGACTGGCCGAGCGCACCGCGCGCTCCACGCGGGAGATCGCCACCATGGTGGGTGGCATCCGGCGGGAGGTGGACACGACGGTGTCCCTGGTGAAGGAAGGGCGCGAGCAGGCCAGCACGGGCGTGCAGCTGGGAGACCGGGCGGCCGAGGCGCTGAGGGAGATCCGCACCATCACCCAGCGCACCTTCTCGGCGGTGGAGGCGACGCTGGCCGAGACGAAGCGGCTGGAGGCGCAGGGCTCCACGGTGGTGGAGGCCAGCCACCGGGTGGCGCGGCGCGTGGACGACGTGACGCGGGCGGCCATGGAGCAGTCGGGGCACGGGCGCGAGCTGGTGCACCAGACGCAGCAGATGGCGAAGCTGGCGCAGGAGGCCTCGCAGAAGGCGGAGGGCCAGGCGCGCACGGGCCGGGACTTGTCCAGCGCGGTGGTGCGGTTGAGCACGGCCATCGAGGAGATCCGCGCGGCGCACAACGTGCTGATGCGCGGGGACGCGGCCATCGGCGAGGAGGTGGCGCGGGTGCGCGAGGACGCGCTGCAGGTCATCCGCATCGGCGACGGACTGAGCCGCACGGTGGAGCAGCTGGCGCACGAGGCGGCCAGCCTGGATGGCGAGGTGTTCCGCTTCCGCCTCCCGGAGCCGAAGGCGGGCGGCACGCTGCACGTGGGCGTCCACCAGACGTCCCTGCTCAACGCGGTGGGGCGGTTGGATCCCCTCTTCAGCGTGGAGATCCAACTCGCGGAGCTGTGCGCCTGCGTCTTCTCCAACCTGCTGCGGCTGGAGGACGGCGTGCTGGTGCCGGAGCTGGCCGAGCGCTGGGAGACGGACCCCTCGGCGCGCCGCTACCGCTTCCACCTGCGCCAGGACGTCACCTTCCATGACGGGACGCCCCTGACGGCCCGCATCGTGAAGCGCCACCTCGAGCGGCTCCTGGACCCGGCGGAGAAGTCGCCGGACCTCGGGCTGCTGGGAGACGTGGAGGGCGCCCGCGCGTTCGCGGAGGGCCACATCCGCGAGGTGGCGGGCCTCGAGGTGCTGAACGACCAGACGCTGGAGATCCGGCTGGAGGAGCCCAAGGCCTTCTTCCTCCAGCTGCTGGCGCAGTCCTCCACGGGCGTGGCGAAGCTGGACTCCCACGGACAGGTGGTGGGAACGGGTCCCTTCCGGCAGGTGGAGATCGGACAGGAGCGCATCGTGCTCGAGCGCAACCCCACCTACTGGCGCGAGGGGCTGCCGCTGCTGGACCGGCTGGAGTTCCACCTTCTGGACTCGCGCGAGGACTGCATCACCGCGCTGCGCCAGGAGAAGGTGGAGTTCGTCTCCTACCTGCACGCCACGCACGTGAGGGAGCCCGAGCAGGAGGGGCTCCAGGTGGCCACGGGTGTCACGCCGTCCACGTCCCTGCTGGGCTTCGGCCTGCACGAGCCGCCGTTCAACGACGCGCGGGTGCGCAAGGCGCTCCGGGCGGGGCTGGACGTACAGGCCCTGGTGGACCACTTCTACAAGGGGGCCCGGCTGGCGAACACGCTGACCCCCCCGGAGCTGCTGGGCGAAGGAGTCGTGCTGCCCGAGCCGCACCAGAACCTCGATCTGGCCGAGCGGCTGCTGCACGAGGCCGGGGTGCGGCGGTTGCGCGTGACGCTGTACCAGACGGCGGGGCGGGACACGTCGGCCGAGGACAAGCTCCTCTTCCGGCCGATGGTGGAGGCGGGGCTGGTGGAGCTCGAGCACGTGGACCTGGAGGCGGAGGCGTTCTCGGCCCGGCGGCGCGAGGGGCGGCTGCCCGTCTTCCGGTTGCACTGGATCTCCGACTTCCCGGACCCGGACAACTTCCTCTACTTCCTGCTCAACTCGCGGGCGCAGAAGCTGTACGTGCTGAACTACCGCAACGAGGAGCTGGACAAGCTCACGGCGGAGGCGCGCATCACCATCGACCCCGAGCGGCGCAAGCAGCTCTACCGGCGCGCGGAGAAGCTCACCCACGAGGACTGTGCCGTCATTCCCCTCTTCCACCCGCGCGTGCACGCGGCGGCGAGCGGCCGGGTGCAGGGACTGCGGCTGCACCAGACGCCGCCCCAGGTGCGCTACGAGGAGCTGTGGCTGGACAAGTCGGGGGAGGCGGACCCGGAATGAACCTCCCGGCCCGCGGGGCCGGCTCAGAGCACCTTGCGGAAGGCGTACAGGAACCGCTCGAAGAGCTTCTGCCAGAGGGGGCGGCGGCGGAACTCGGCCAGGTCCACCTCGCGGCAGCTCCGGCAGTCGCCGCGGAAGGACTCCTCCAGGCTGCGCCCCAGCCGCGGGTCCGCGAAGACGGCGTTCACCTCGTGGTTGAAGAGCAGCGAGCGCCGCTCGAGGTTGAACGAGCCGATGGTGCCCCACACCCCGTCCACCACGGCCGTCTTCGCGTGGAGCACGCAACGCTCCCACTCGAAGATGCGGACGCCCGCGGTGAGCAGCTTCTCGTAGAAGGCGCGCGTGGCGTGCACCAGCCAGGGATGGTCGCTCTTCGCGTTGAGCAGCAGGCTCACCTCCACCCCGCGCTGGGCCGCCTCGCGCAGCACGGCCACCAGCTTCCGGTCCGGAATGAAGTAGGCCGCCGCCACCAGCACGCTGCGCCGCGCGCGGGAGATGGCATGCAGGTAGGCGCGGTGGATGCCGCGGCGGCTGGAGAGCACCGCCAGGCTCACGTCTCCGCGCCGGCGCAACCTGGCCGCGCGCCTCTGCCTCCGCGTCTCCCGCCAGGAGCGGAACCTGTCCTGGAAGGCCATGCGCCAGGTGGCCACGAAGCGGCGCTCCAGCTCGTACACCGCCGGCCCTTCCACGCGCAGCACGTCGTCGCGCCACGCACCGCCCTCCCCCTCGGGCGCCCAGTGCGCGGAGATGTTCACCCCGCCGATGAAGGCCACCTCGCCGTCCACCGCGAGAATCTTCCGGTGATCCCTCCGCAACAGGTGGCGCAGGCCACGGCCAAAACTGCTGATGGGCTTGAAGGGGCGGATGTCCACGCCGCGCGCGCGCAGGGCCTCGAAGAAACCGCGCCGGCTCGTCCAGGAGCCCAGCGCGTCGTAGAGCACCTTCACGTGCACGCCCCGCTCGGCCGCCTCCGCCAGCGCCTCGCCGAACAGCTCCCCCACCGCGTCGGAGATGAACATGTACGTCTCGAGGTGGACGTAGCGGCGCGCGCTCCGGATGGCCGTCAGCATCGCCGGGTAGGCCTCCACCCCGTCGCGCAGCAGCTGGCAGCCATTGCCCCGGAGCACCGCGTGCGAGCGCGGCAGGTAGTACCGGGCGAGCAGCGCGGAGGAGACGTGGGGACTCCACACCGGCTCATGGGCGGGCAGGCAGCCAGCCTCCTGCCTGGGTGCTTCCTCCGCCGGGTCCTCTGACACCGAGCCGATGCCCACCTCCTGCTCACGCATGGTGGGCCAAGGGTGGGAATGACCCCGCCGTCCGGCAACCGGTCCGCCCGGGGCCCGGGGCAATCCCCCGAGCGCCCCGGACGTCACCCGCCGGACATGCGGCTACAGCCCCAGGTTCGCGCGGCGGACCTCCGCCATGCGGGCGCAGCGCTGGTCGTACTCACCCGGGAAGTACTCGCGCGTGTGGTCCAACGTGGCCGAGGCCGCCTGCCAGTTGTTCTGGTTGACGTACCCCTCCACCTCCAGCATCAGCTTGGCGCAGACACGGTCCAGCTCCGTCTGCGTGTCCTTCACGCGCTCGCGCGCCTCGTAATAGAGGTCCGGCTTGGGCTCGGGGTGGGCCTCCAGCAGCAGCCACGCCTCGCGGAAGGACTTCCACGCCTCGTAGCGGTTGCGCGCACCCACCTCCTTGTTCTCCATGTTCTTGGCGCCGCGCTTGTACGCCTTGCGCGCCTCCTCGACGAGCTGCTCGGGCGGCATCTCCGGCAACAGCACCTTCTCCAGCCAGATGTTCCAGATGCGCCACTCGTCCTCGCCGGGCGGGTTCTTCGTGTTGTCGAAGGTGATGCGGTTGACCTCGCCCTTCTTCAGCTGCGCCGAGGAGATCATCATCTCCAGCACGCGATCCTGGCTGGCCAGCGTGTCCGGAGGCACCTTGCCCAGGTCCACGCCGTTGATCGTCACCACCACCTCGCCCTCGGAGATGCCCTGCGCCTGGAAGTGCACGATGGCCAGGGCCCGGGTGGCGGCGGTGTACTCCCACTCGAAGATCTTCTGGTCCTTGTTCTCCCACATGACGCCATCGCCGTAACCGAAGGAGTCATCGATGGGCGCGGCGCCGATGACGGTGGGCTCGGGGCCGCGCGCCACCTTGGACTCGCCGCCGAGCACCAGCCAGTACACCAGGCCCACCAGGCCCAGCGCCGTCACCACCCCCAGGGCGATGATGCCGTTGCGCACGAGGAGACTCGCGTCCGCCCAGAAGAGCCGGGCCTGCGCCACCAGGCCCGGAGACTCACGCCGGATGCGGGCACGCTCGGCGGCGGACAGCCCGCCTCCCCCCTGACCCGCCGGAGCGGAACGGGCCACCGCGTTGGCCGTCGTGGGACGACGGGGCGGGGCCGCGGGAGCCGACGCCGGAGCACGCGCCAGGGCGCCGGGCCCGGCGGCCGGAGCATTGGGACGGGTGGAGGTGCGCAGGGCCTGGATGGGGCGGGTGGTGTTGAGCCGCGCCTCCTCCAGCTCCTCCTCGTTGGCGCCCTCGGGCGCCAGGGCGGCGCCCCGGTTGCGCTGGCGCGCCACGTTGTCCACGGACACGATGCGCGTGCTGTCGGCGCTCACCCCGCCCGCGTCCGTGACGATGTCCGCCGCCACCGGCCGGAAGACGAAGACCACCGGCCCGAGCGACAGCTGATCGCCCTCCGCCAGCGGCTGCTTCTCCTTCACCAGCTTGCCATTGAGCTGCGTGCCGTTGGAGCTGCCCAGGTCCTCGACGAAGTACTGGCCCCCTTCGACGAAGATGCGGCAGTGGCGGCGGGAGATGCCCGCGTCGTACAGGACGACGTCACACTCGGTGACGCGGCCGATGAGGACGGAGTCCTGCTCGAACTCGAACTCCTTCCCGGCCTCCTTGCCCTCGGCGATCGTCAGCTGAAAGCTCATGAAAACCTCAGACTCCTAGCACGGCCTTCGCCGCACGGGCCACGGCCGCACGGGCCGTAGCGGGCTCGAGCACCTCGGCCTCGCCGCCGAACGATAGCACCCACTGGGTCAACCAGCGCTCGTTGTCACCCGCCACCCGGACCTCGACGCCTCCATCCGCGAGCAGGCGAGCGTCCTCGCCGAAGCGCTCCCGGACGTACGGGGCCACCAGCTTGGAGAAGCGCACCCGGACGGCCGCGTTGGTCCGCGCCGGGTTGGGCACCTCGGCCCGGGCTCCCTCGCGCGGCTGGAAAGTTGCGTCGGTGACGGCCAGGTTCTGCATCCGGTCCACCCGGAAGAGCCGATCGTCCTGGCGGTTGAGGTCCCACGCCTGGAGGTACCACTGGCCCCGGTGGCTGAGCAGCTCGTGCGGCCGCACCCGGCGCGACTCGAGCCCGCCCCGGCCCGGGGTGGCGTAGTCGAAGGACACCTCGCGCCGCTCGTGGATGGCCATGGTCAGCGGCCCCAGCGCCTGCGGAGCCTCCAGCGCGGCGTCGATCTTCCGGTACATCTCCCGGAAGCGCTCGCCCGCGCCCGGAGGCAGCACGCCCTCCAGCTTCTCCACCGCGCTGCGCAGCGCATCGCCCGCCGCCGGACGCAGCAGCTCCGCCGAGGCGGCCAGCGCCGAGGCCTCGCCCACCGTCAGCCGCGGCGGCGCGGACAGGCGCTGGTCGAGGTCCACGTAGACGCGGTCGTTCTCGACGTAGATGTCGATGTAGTCGTCCGGGTTGAAGGGAGGCCGGCCCACGCAGGTGAGCAGATCCAGGTCCTCCAGCAGGTGCTCCCGGCTGACGTTGAGGGCGCGCGCCAGCTCCTCCACGGAGATGCCGGGGCGCGAGGAGACGAAGGGAACGAGGAACAGCAGACGGCGAAGACGCTCGTGCACGCTCATGCCGCCACCTCCTCACGGGGCGAGTGCTTCTCGAGAATCCGCGAGGCCATGTCCTTCACCCGCTGCCGGGCATCCTCGGGCGCCTCCACGCGGCACTCCGCCCCCAGCTGCAGGCAGAAGCGCAGCAGTCCATCCAGGAACGTCACCGGCAGCTCCACCCGCACGCCCTCGCCGTCCTCGGCCGGGGCCACGGTGGCACCCGGGAAGAGCGAGGGGCCACGGGTCAGCAGCTCGCCGGTGAGGCGCAGGCGCGCGTTCACGCTCTCGTGGAAGCGGTGCTGCCAGGGGTAGCTGGCCACGTGGTTGTCGAAGGCGAAGCCCTCGGGCACCTCGAAGTCCGGGGTGCGCGGCCGGGCGGTGTTCGCCTTGAGCGAGCGGATGCGGTGCACGTGGAAGGTGCGCACGCCCTGGCGCAGGTGGCAGTAGCCCACCAGCGTCCAGATGCCCCGGCGCAGCACCAGTCCATACGGGTCCACCTTGCGGTCCGTGAGGTCCGGCCGCTTGGGCGAGGCGTAGGACATCTGCACCCACTTGTGCGAGGCGCACGCCTCCCAGAGCGACTCCAGGTGCGCGGCGAGCTGCGGCCCGTCCTGCTCCGAGCCCAGCTCCATGCGCACGCGCGGGGTGGGCAGCGCGTTGCCCGCGAAGAAGCCGATCTTCCGCAGCGCGTGCGACAGGTCGTCGCGGCCGGGGAAGGCCCCGGACGTCAGCGCGGCGCTGCCCGCGGCGTAGAGGACGGCCAGCTCCTCCTTGGTGAGGTCCACCTCGGGCAGGTAGTAGGCGTCGCGGTCGACGATGTAGCCGTCCTTCCGCTCGTCATCTCCCTGGGTGTAGGTGAGGGGGAAGCCCAGCTCGAGCAGCTCCGCCTTGTCGCGCTCGAACTTGCGTTCGGCGGCGTCATCGGAGATGCCCATGTAGTCGGCGGGGAAGTGCTCACGCAGCTCCGCCCAGGAGATCGGTTCCCGAGCATCCAGGAACAGCGCGACGAGATCGAGGAGGCGTTCGGTACGGTCCATCGGAAGGTTTTCGACAATGCGCAAAAGCGTCAGGCCGGGTCAAGGCAGGGAGCCGTGACAACGGACGAACGTCCGCTCACGCTCCGTGTGATCGTGGATCTACCCGGAGGAACAGGACCTGAACAGCTTTTTGCTGAACGCACGTCCAGGTGTGCTCATGAACGAGCGGAACCGACCCGTGGGTGGGCGAGCAGGCGTTCGCGGCAACCGGGCTCGCGAACGGCGGGCAACTGGGATATTCCTTGGAATCGACGGCGTTATGCCTGATCGGGGCGGGCTCGTCTGGCCGCACGCACTGCGAGGACCCACATGACGCGCTCCACCCTCATCAAGAAGGCATGGCTCGGGCTGGCGCTGGTGGGACTGGCCTGCATCGCGGCGGTGCCCACGCAGGCGCAGGCCGAGCCGCTGTACTTCGCCCTGGAGGTCCGGCGCGAGGGACGGCTGGTGGCCCAGCCCAAGCTGCTCGGAGAGACGGGCCGCACGGTGCGCGCCGAGCGCCGCAAGCCGGGCGCGAGCCAGCCGGACTACCGCCTGGTGCTCACCCCCACGGCCGAGGGGGAGACGTTCCACCTGGAGCTGGACTTGATGCTGCCGGAGCTCAAGGGGCACTCGGAGCTGGCGCTGCTGCACGGGCAGGAGCGCCGGGTGCAGCTGGGCCGCTACCCGGGCGACCTGGAGGTCTCGCTGCTGCTCATGAAGGTGGACTCGCCCGAGTTCCGCGCGCTGATGGACCTGAGCGAGGACGCCGCCGTGGGTGGCTCCGGCCGTCCCATCTAGGCGGCCCCTACAGCACCGCCAGGTCATCGCGGTGCACGGCCTCGTCGAGGTACCGGTAGCCGAGCACGGACTCGATATCGGCGCTCTTGAGGCCAGCGATGCGCCGCAGCTCCCCATCCTCATAGGCGCTGAGGCCGCGGGCGAACACCTGCCCCTGCTCGTCGACGAGGTCCACGGGGTCCCCCCGGCCGAAGTCCCCCTCCACCCCGCGGATGCCCGAGGGCAGCAGGCTGCGCTTCCCACCGACCACGGCGTCGCGCGCCCCGGTGTCCACCACCAGCTTCCCCTTCGGCTTGAGCGCATGGGCGATCCACGCCATGCGGGCGCTGCGCCGGGAGCCGGAGGTCTCGAAGAGGGTGCCCACGGGCTCGCCGGACAGCACGGAGCGCAGGCGGCCGGGCACGGCCCCCGAGGTGATGAGGCAGCGCACGCCGAGCTCGGTGACGCGGGCGGCGGCGCGAATCTTGGTGGCCATCCCCCCGGTGCCCACGAGCGAGCCGGAGCCGCCGGCCAGGGCGAGCAGCTCGGGGGTGACGGCGTCCACCTGGGGGAGCAGGCGGGCGTTGGGGTCCTTGCGGGGGTCGGCGGTGTAGAGGCCCTCCACGTCCGAGAGGACGACGAGCACATCCGCCTCCACCACGCCCGCCACCAGGGCGGCCAGGGTGTCGTTGTCACCGAACTTGAGCTCGTCCACGGAGACGGTGTCGTTCTCGTTGATGACGGGCACCACCTGGGCCTCGATGAGGCGCTCCAGCGCGTGCTTCACGTTGAGGTAGCGCCGCCGGTCCTGCACGTCCCCATGGGTGAGGAGCACCTGGGCCACCCGCCGGTCCGCCTTGCCGAAGGCCTCCTCGTACGCCTGCATCAGCCGGCTCTGGCCCACCGCCGCGCAGGCCTGCTTGCCGGGAATGTCCTTGGGACGCGCGGGCAGCCCCAGCCGCTCCACCCCCAGGGCGATGGCCCCACTGGACACCACCACCAGCTCCCGGCCCTGGGCCGCCCACAACAGGTCCTCGCCCAGCGCCTCGAAGTGGGCCCGGTTGAAGCGCCCCGTGGCACTCGTGAGGGCGTTGGTCCCGATCTTCACCACCACGCGCCGAGCGGCGCGCACCGCGTCTCGTCCGGAAGAGGTCACACCTCCAGGTTATGCCATCCCAGGTGTCAGGAGGGACCCCCGAATCCGGTCCATCCCGGAAGGAGCCGCCGCCCAGGCGTGTTGTATGAGGTCGGGCATTCGGGAACCCCGGAGGTGAATCCGGAGCCGAAGGCACCTATCCTCAAGAAGTGACAAGGGACAGGTCGACGGCGTGGCGCGGGCGCCCTTCCCTCCGCGCGGGAGAAGGACACTTTTGAAGGAAATCTACGGAAACACCCTCGGACTCAAGGCCAGCGAGCAGAGCCGGTTGCGCAACACCTACCGCCGCCGCGTCTCGCCGCATGAGATCGTCTCCCCCGAGCTCGCCCGTCACCTCACCGAGCTCTCCCGCGAAACCCACCGCCAGATCGGCGTCCTGCTCAACCGCAAGGGCGAGATCGAGTACGTGGTGGTCGGCAACGCCCACAAGCTGGAGCTGCCCGACATCGGCCGTGCCCGCGCCGGACAGGTGCGTCTGCGCGGTCTGCGCCTGGTGCACACCCACCTCAAGAGCGAGCCGCTCACCAAGGACGACCTGACGGACCTCGCGCTGCTGCGCCTGGACATGGTCGCCGCCGTGGGCGTGGGCGACTCCGGTCTGCCCGGCGTGCTGCACTACGCGCACCTGGTGCCCGAGAACGGCACCGGGGACTTCTGGAGCGTCACCACCCTGCCGGACATCCACGACGGCCAGCCGGATGTGCTCGACACGCTGGAAGCCCTCGAGGAGGAGCTCAACCGCAAGGCCGCCGCGCGCACCGTCTCGGGCCGCGACAAGGCCATCCTCGTGGCCGTGTGCCTCAACGGCAACCGCGCCCAGGCCGAGGCCAGCCTCGCCGAGCTCAAGGAGCTCGCGCGCACCGCGGGCGTCGAGGTCATCGACAGCGTCCTCCAGATGCGCCGCGAGGCCGACCCCCGCTACCTCATCGGCCGCGGCAAGCTCGAGGACCTCAACCTGCGCTCCATGCAGGCCATGGCGGACGTCCTCATCTTCGACAAGGACCTCACCCCCTCCCAGGGCCGCCACATCAGCGAGGCCACCAGCCTCAAGGTGATCGACCGCAGCCAGCTCATCCTCGACATCTTCGCCCAGCGGGCGCAGAGCGCCGAGGGCAAGCTCCAGGTCGAGCTGGCCCAGCTCAAGTACCGCCTGCCCCGCCTGGTGCAGAGCGACACCTCCCTGAGCCGTCTGGCCGGTGGTATCGGCGGACGCGGCCCCGGTGAGACGAAGCTCGAAATCGACCGCCGCCGCGCGCGCGATCGCATCAACCACCTGGAGAAGCGCATCGACGCCCTCTCCCGGGAGCGCGAGGTCCGCCGGGCGCAGCGCAACCGCCGGGAGCTGCCCGTCATCTCCATCGTGGGCTACACCAACGCGGGCAAGTCCACGCTCCTCAACGCCATCACCGGCTCCGAGGTGCTCGCGGAGAACAAGCTGTTCGCCACGTTGGACCCCACCAGCCGCCGGCTGCGCTTCCCCCAGGAGCGCGAGGTCATCATCACCGACACGGTGGGTTTCATCCGGGATCTGCCCAAGGACCTGGTGGCCGCCTTCCGCGCCACGCTCGAGGAGCTGTACGACGCGGACCTGCTGCTGCACGTGGTGGACGCGAGCGATCCGTCCCGCGACGAGCAGGTGCAGGCCGTGGAGAACATCCTCGACTCGCTGGAGCTGCTGCAGAAGCCGCGCCTCATGGTGTGGAACAAGGCGGACCTGCTCGGCCCGGACCAGGTGGGCTCGCTGCTGCGCACCGCCGGGGGCGTGGCCATCAGCGCCGCGAGCCGCGAGGGCCTGGCCGCCCTGCTGGCCAAGGCGGACACCACCCTCTTCGCCGAGGGCGCCTCGCGCAACCTCGGCGTCGTCACCGAGGACGCGTCGCACACCCGTGGAACCCACGGGTTGGCCGTCCTCCCCTCGGAGGAGCCGCTCGAGGCCCCCGAGGAGGCCGAGGAGGCCGAGGAGGCCGAGCAGAACCTCGGGGCGGCGTAGCACCGGGGCCAGGGGTTGCGGGCAGGCACCGGGGCCTTCTACAGTCCCGGTGCCGTGCTCATGCCCTCCCTCTTGTCTTCGTCCCTGCTGGCGCAGGTCGTCATCCCCGGCGTCGGAGCGAGCCTCGAAAAGCCCGCCTCGTCGGTGGACCCCAACTACTTCGAGCTGCTCGAGCGCAACAGCCACATCGTCTACCCGGCCCTGGCCATGGTGGTGCTGGGGCTCATCACCGCCGCCATCCTCCAGGCCGCCAGGGCCCAGGACATGGATGGGGCCGTGAAGGCCGAGTTCAAGAAGCTCATCGTCGACGAGCTGCGCCGCTACCCGGCCGGCCTGGAGACGCCCGCCCTCGCGGCGGCCACCGGCCTGGACCGCAGCAAGCTGGTGCGGCTGTTGGACCAGATGCAGCAGGATGGCGTGCTCATCTCGCACACCACCACCCAGCGCCAGACCGTGTGGCGCGTGAAGGGCATCGGCGGCGCCGCCTCCTGAGCGCCGCCCCGCTCCCTCACACCAGCTCGGACTTGGGCTGGCGCGTCATCAGCTCCACCACCGCCGCGCGGGCGCTCTTGCCCTCGTAGGCGATGGCGTACACCTGATCGCAGATGGGCAGCTCCACCCCCACCTTGCGCGACAGGTCGCGCGCGCTCTTCGCCGTCTTCACGCCCTCGGCCACCTGCTTCATGTCGCCCAGAATCTCCTCGAGCGAGCGGCCCCGGCCCAGCTCCATGCCCACGTGCCGGTTGCGGCTGAGCTCGCCGGTGCAGGTGAGCACCAGGTCCCCCATGCCGGACAGCCCCGAGAGCGTGAGCGGATTGCCGCCCTTGCGCACCGCCAGGCGCGTAATCTCCGCCAGGCCGCGGGTGATGATGGCCGCGCGGGCGTTGTGGCCCATGCCCAGCCCATCCGCGATGCCGGCGGCGATGGCGATGACGTTCTTCAGCGCGCCGCCGTACTGCACCCCCACCACGTCATTGGAGGTGTAGGAGCGGAACGTCTCCGTCTGCAGCGCCTTCTGGCAGCGCACGGCCACCTTGTCCCAGTGCGAGGCGATGGTGACGACGGTGGGCATGCGCTGGGCCAGCTCCTTGGCGAAGCTGGGGCCGGAGAGCACGGCGATGTAGGGGTGGTGCTCCTCCGGCAGGCAGTCCTCGAGCAGCTCCGTCATGGTGAGGAGCGTCTCGTTTTCGATTCCCTTGGCCACCGTGACGATGGGCGCGTGCCTGGGCAGGTAGGGCAGCGCGTGGGAGACGACCTCGCGCGTGGCATGGCTGGGGGTGGCCAGCACCACCAGCTCCGCGCCCTCCAGCGCCGTCTTCAGGTCCGTGGTGGCCTGGACGCGAGGGGAGATGGGGATGCCGGGGAGGTAACCGGAATTCTCGTGGCGGGTGTTGATGGCGTCGGCGAGGGCGGCGTCCCGGCCCCACAGGCCCACCTGCTCGCAATTGACGGCGAGCACGTTGGCGAGGGCGGTACCGAAGGAGCCGGAGCCGATGACACTGGCGCGCATGGGACGATTCTCCCGGGGAACGAGGGGAGGCGCAGCTTAGACCACACCCCACCCGGGAACGAGGCCTCCCCTCAGGCAGGCGGGCGGCGCAGCGTCCGCCAGCGGGCAGGCCAGCACTTCCCCGTGGCCACGTGGGGGGCGGGCCTCTACCATCCGCCGCTTCACGGGTATGCGCACACAAGGGAGCCAGGGATGAGGGTCGGATGGGGCGCGGGAGTGGTGCTGGCACTGGCGCTCGGCGCATGCCGCTCACGGAGCGCGGGCACGCCGGACGCGGGCGCGCTGCCTCCCCCGGGCGCCCTCACCTGCGAGGGCCTCGTCACCCCCGAGATTCGCGACGCCCTGCCCGGCTTCACCTTCAAGGAGGAGCGGACGTGCCCCACCTGCGGGCCCCTCTGCACCTTCCGCTCCCCGGAGCCGGAGCAGAAGGACGTCACCGTCTCCATCGCCTACGACTGCCACCAGCTCCCCGACGAGCAGGACGTGCGCACCCTGCTCGCCCCCACCCTGCGCGCCGGGGGCATGGAGATCCCCGCGCTCGGCAAGGCCGCCGCCCGCCGCGAGCCCGTGCCCGGCATGATGCAAGTCGTGGCCTGGGACGATGACACCCCGTGCGGCGTCGTCGTCACCTGGCTGGGCAAGAACAGGGATCGCGCCCCCGAGCTCGCCCGCACCACGCTCTTCGGCATCACCCGCGAGCGCCTCGAGCAGGCCGCCACGCCGCCCGCCATCGGCGGCTCCACGCCGGACGCCGGCCCGGAGTCCGACGCGGGCGCCCCGTAACGCGCCGCGTCCCCCAACGAAGTCGAGCACCCGGCTCCCAGGGGAGGTAAAGGAGAGCGGCCGTGCCGAGCCCGCAACCCTCCGTCATCCTCAGCTTCCGGCGCACCTTCGCGCTGCTCATCGTCCTGGTGGTGCTGCCCTCGGCCGGACTCTCCGGCTTCGGCGTGGTGGCCATCATCAACGAGCGCGCCGCCGTGGAGAAGCGGCTGGAGGCCGCCTGGCAGGGCACGCTCGAGACGCTCACCGAGGACCTGCCCGCGATGCTGCGGGCCTCGCGCTTCGAGCTCGTGGACGGCCAGCCCCGCGTGATGGCCTCCCGGGGGCGGCTCCTGTCCACCCCCGTCTTCTTCCGCGTGGAGGGCAAGCAGGTGAGCTCCCCCGACACGGAGCTCGCCGCCGCCCTGCAGGCCACCCCGTTCTCCGCCGGAGACTTCCCCTCCGGCACCTCGTACTTCTCCCTCATGGTGGGCGGACGCGCCGCGCTCTTCGCCGCCGAGCGCCTGGGCGACGTGGTGTACGGCGTCCGGCTCTCCCAGGAGGCCCTGGAGTCCCTGCTCGCCGAGCGCGCCGAGGTCCAGGTGACGTCCAGCGAGCCCGTGCGCTTCGTCCTGCTCGCCCGCCAGGAGGCCACCGGCGAGGGCCTCATGGGCAAGCTCGCCCTGGAGGTGGCCCAGGCCCGCGCCAACGCGCTCGGGCCCCAGGTGCTCGCCGAGCAGGTGCTGCCCCCTCCCCTCCAGGACTTCCGGCTCGCCGTGGTGCCCACCGGGGAGGATCCCGTCGCCCGCGCCTCCACCCGCAACCGCGTGGTGTACGTGGTGCTGCTCGGCCTCTTCTACGTCACCCTCACCTTCGGCGTCGTCTACACCGGCCGCGTCCTCTACCGCGAGGCCCGGCTCTCGCGCATGAAGACGGACTTCGTCTCCCTGGTGAGCCACGAGCTGCGCACCCCCGTCACCTCCATCCGCATGTTCATCGAGACGCTCGCCCTGGGCCGCGTGAAGGACCCCGCCCAGACGCAGCAGGTGCTGCAGATGCTCACCCAGGAGACGGAGCGGCTGAGCACCCTCGTCGAGCGCGTGCTGGACTGGGCCCGCATCGAGAGCGGCCGCAAGGTGTACCACCCGGAAGTCCTGCCCGTGCCCACCGTGGTGGACGCCGCCGTGTCCGCCTTCCGCGCCCAGCGCCTGGAGGGCGATCTGCGGCTCTCCGTGGACCTGCCCGAGCAGCTCCCCCCGGTGCAGGTGGACAAGGAGGCCATCTCCGGTGCCCTGCTCAACCTCCTGCACAATGCCTACAAGTACAGCAAGGAGGACAAGCGCATCTCCCTCACCGTCCGCGCCCGCCGCAAGTGGGTGGACCTCACCGTGGAGGACCACGGCGTGGGCATCGCGCCGCGGGACAGGCGGCGCATCTTCGAGCGCTTCTATCGAGTCGACAATCTGCTCACCCGCGAGACGGAGGGCAGTGGGTTGGGACTGGCCATCGCCAAGCACATCGTGGAGGCTCACGGCGGGCGCATCACCCTGAAGAGCGCGCTGGGCAAGGGCAGCCGCTTCACCATCCACCTCCCGGTGGGGAAGTCATGAGCGACAAGCCAACACGCATCCTGGTGGTGGAGGACGACCTGGCCATCCTCACCGGCCTGTCCATGAACCTCAACTTCGAGGGCTACGAGGTCCTCCAGGCCCAGGACGGCCGCCAGGGTCTGGCCCGCGCCCTCGACGAGTCGCCGGACCTGTTGGTGCTCGACGTCATGCTGCCCGAGCTCAACGGCTTCGAGCTCCTCAAGGAGCTGCGCCAGCGCGGCCGCGACATCCCCGTGGTGGTGCTCAGCGCCAAGGGCGCGGAGATGGATAAAATCCTCGGCCTCAACCTGGGCGCGGACGACTACGTGGTGAAGCCCTTCGGCCTCCAGGAGCTGCTCGCGCGCATCAAGGCCGTGCTGCGCCGCCGCTACCCCGCCCAGGGACAGCCCCCCACCGTGGGCTTCGGCGACGTGCAGGTGGACCTGAGCGCCAAGACCGTCACCCGCGGCGGACAGCCCGTGGAGCTCACCGCCCAGGAGTTCAAGCTGCTGGCCCACTTCCTCGCGCACCCCGGCCGCACCTTCAGCCGCGAGGAGCTGCTCAGCGCCGCCTGGGGCTACGGCTACGAGGGCAGCGCCCGCACCGTGGACAACTTCATGCGCCAGCTCCGGCTCAAGCTGGAGCCGGACCCCGAGGAGCCCAGGCACTTCCTCACCGTGCGCGGGCTCGGCTACCGCTTCGAGCGCTGAGGCCCCCCATGCTCCGCCGACGCTCCCTCTTGCCGTGGCGGGCCTGGCTCGGCGCCCTGGGCTTGTGGGCCGCCCTCCCGGGAAGCGCCCGCGCGACGGAGACGGATCAGTACTTCGCCATCGACAAGCCGCCTCGCGACTCCCTGGACGTCCTCAACGAGAAGATCAACCGGGACATCCTCGGCGCCCTGGCGCTCGTCAACCGGCGCGCGAGCTGGGACCAGTACTCGTGCCAGGACGTCGCCCACCGCGTCTACCAGCGCTTCCGCATCTCGGGCCTCCATAAAATCGAGCTCTGGGCGGAGAACTCCCCCCGCATCGACCGCGTGCCCTCCAAGAAGGACCATGCGCGCTTCGAGAAGCACTTCTCCCTCTACCGCAACGAGCGCCTCTGGGACTGGGGCCTCTCCTTCGGCATCAAGGCGACCTTCACCGTCGCCGGTGTCCACATGGGCGCCGACAAGCTCTCCCACTTCTTCCAGTCCGGATGGAAGTACCACCAGCGCTACCGTGAGCTGATGCGGGAGGGCGTCCCCGAACGCGAGGCGCTCGAGCAACTGGTCCGCTACGGCGCGCGGACGGAGCACGGCACCCTGGGCTTCGTGACGACGGGCGTCTTCTCGTTCGCCGATCTCGAGGCCAACTACCAGGGCTTCCTCTTCTACCGGAGCCTCTGCCAGGACGAGGACCCCCGGCTGCTGAAGACGCCCGAGGGATGGCGGCTGACGCGGCCCTTCGACTGGCGCGAGTACGTCTCGCCCCAGCTCGACGAGACCGTCAACAACTCCGCGTTCGTCCCCCAGCGCTGGGAAGAGGTCCGCGCCAACCTGCGGCGGGACTACTGCCCCCGGCTCGACAGCGAGAGCTTCCTGGAGCACTACCGCGCCTCCGCGCGCTACCCGCGGAAACCCGATGACTTCAACCTCCGCTACGTCCGGGAGTTGATCGCCCGGGGAGAGCTCCCTCGTCAGCAGGACTTCTCCATCTGGGCGGCCTGTGGCCGGAGCCCGCCGGACTTCTCCCCGCTGGCTCCAGAGCGCACGCCGGAGGCGCTCCCCGTCCCAGCACCCCGCTACGAGGCCCCGCGTTTCGACGAGGCCCTCCTGCGGCCCGTGTTCGAGCTCGGCGGAGGTGGATTCCGGAACGTCGGCTCCGCGTGGAACGCCCTGCTCCGCACCCGCTTCCTGCTCCACGAGACCGTGGTGCCGGAGGATACGTGGGACGCCGTGCGGACCCCGGAGTACCTGCTCTGGGCCTCGCTCGACGGGCACCTCGCCCTGGGCTCCGGCCCGGCGGGCGTCACCATTCCGTATGCCGACCTCCGCTTCACCCCCGTCCAACGCCGCTTCGAGCTGAACAACGCGGCCACCGGCGAGGAGCTGGCCGTCGGGGTGGTCCTGCTCCCCATGCGTTTCACGCGCTTTCTCGCGCTCGACCGGAGCTTCGGCGCCGAGTCCTCCGTCATCGGCGTGCGCGGACGGCTGGGACGGCGCTTCGGTGAACGGCAGCGGGCGGGCGTGTTCGCGGCCCTCGCCCTGAATTCGCCCGGCTACAAGGCGGCGCTCCACCCGTCCGACGGGCACGCCTTCCAGGGAGTGCATGCCACCACCCTGGCGGTGGAGACCGGCGCGGAGCTGCGGCTCGGAACGCAGCTCCGGCTCGGACTCGTCCTCGGCGGCAGCGCGGGGCTCGGCCTCGGGTGGGACCTCGGCGGCGATGGGTTCTCCGCCCCCTCGGACCTCGGGGCCTACGCCGAGGCCCAGGTGGACGTGACGCGCTTCTCCCGCTTCTTCGTCCGCGGCCAGCTCGAGGCCTTCCACGAGCCCGGGCGGGACCGGCTCCTGTCCACCCCCATGCTGCTCGGCGGCGCCACCTTCAGGTACTGAGCCTCACCCCTCCACCACGCCGATGTGCCGCGCGTCCTCGGGGTCGAACGGCTTGCCGTCGAAGCGGCCGTACCGCTCGCGGGGCGTGAGCCCACAGGCCTGCATCGCCGCGTCCAGCTCCTCGGCGGTGAAGGGCCTCAGCTTGAGACGGCGGATGCCGAGCGGCGCCCCGGGCTGCCGGCGCTCGCGCAGGTGGAAGGCGAACACCGGCCGGCGCGGCTCGAGCGCGGCACCGGGCTCCTCGTCCTCGCGGGGAGCGGCGGGCTCGGGCGCCGGGTTGAGCACGTCGTAGACGAAGATGCCTCCCGGCAGCAGGTGGTGGCGCACCGTGGACAGGAAGGCCTCGAGGTCCTCCCGCGAGCCCATCATCCCCAGGGCATGTTGGGGAGCGAGCACCACGGGGAAGCGCTCGGGCAGGCGCAGCGAGCGCGGGTCGGCGTGGAGGAAGCGCACGCGGGCGGCCACCTCCGGCGTCTCCGAGCCCCGGAGCTCCTCGGCGGCCTGCACCATGCGCTCGGACGGGTCCACGCCGAGCACGGACAGGCCCGCCCCGGCCAGCGCCCAGGCCACGCGCCCATTGGCCGCGCCCAGCACCAGCACGGGGCCCCCGTGCTCGGCCGCCTGGCGCGTGTAGAAGGGAATGTCGGGTTCCTGCCCGACGAGGGAGAGCGGCGTGCGGCCGCGCGTGTCGTTTCCGGCCATCATCTCCCGGACTAGCACGGTTGGAGGCGCAGCGGGGTCAGGACGCTGCCATTCCTGGGCACCCGCGTACCCAGGGGCTGTCCGGGAGCCGACGCATGGCCCCGTCTCCGAGTCGGACCGGGCTGGCACCCGGCTTGCGATGGCTCGGGACGAGGGGTGCCGCGTGGGTACCCGGATTCCTCGGAACAGGTGGGCAGCGACATGAAGGGCGGATGGCGGTGGGCGGCGGCGCTCGTCGTGACGAGCGCGATGTGGACGGGCTGCACGCAGACGACCAGCGGACATGACGAGTCCGAGCGGAACAACCCCGGACTGGACTCGCCCCGGGAGGACGAGAATGGCTCGACGCCACCCGCTGGCCCGGGCACGGGTGGCGGAGGAAGCCCCGGCACGGGCACCCCGACACCCGACCCGGTTCCGACGACTCCGCCGGGTCCGGTGACTCCGCCGGGTCCGGTGACTCCGCCGGGCCCGGTGACTCCACCGGCGCCAACGCCCGCGCCCGAGGAGGCCATCCAGTTCACCTCCCCCCCGGGCTGGCGCTTCTACGGCACCCAGCACGGCGGGCCCCGGCGCGTCTACGGCATCTCCGCGGACGAGGGCGGCAACGTCTGGGTCGCTGGCGGCGAGGACGGCCTCTTCATGCTCCGTCCAGGCGCCGACACGCTCCAGCGCTTCACCATGGCCGACGGGCTGCGCCCCTACGGCTTCATGCCGGACGGCAGCGAGCCCCCGGGCGAGAAGTACCTGAAGGTCATCTCCGTGGCGGGCGGCCCCGCCGGCACCGTCTTCGTGGGCTACGAGGGCCGGCCCGGCACGGGCAACAACCACTGCGAGAGCAACTGGGACGGCCCCAGCCCGGACCCCTCCCGCTACAAGAGCGGTGACGCGGACAAGGTGACGCTGCGCGCGGACGGCACGCTCGAGGTCGTCCACTACGACATCTTCTCCGGCCCCGGCGTGGTGCGCGACGAGCTGCGCGGCCGCGAGAAGATCTGCAACATCCTCCGCATCGCCTACGACAAGAACACGAACAGCGTCTGGTTCGGCGGCAACCACGGCTTCTCCCGCGGCGACGCCCGCTACACCGGCAACAACACCTGCAACGGCCAGCTCTCCTGCTCGGGCGTCATGGAGCACGTGCACCCGCACATCAACGCGCTCAACGAGCAGGGCAACGTCGTCCTCCTCACCGACGCCTACTACGGCGTGGCCGTCCACCCCAGCGGGGATGTCTTCTTCGGCGGCTCCAACCGCTCCACCCGCTTCCGCTACGGCTCCAACGGCAACAACTACTGGCGCGCCCAGAGCATGAGCGAGGACCATGCCTATGCCTGGAACCGCTTCGACCTCTGGCCGGACAAGGTGGGCGAGCCCAACATGTCCCGCCCCGCCGACCGCGTGGACGACCACGTGTCCGGCATGGCCGTGGCCGGCGATGACACCGTCTGGGTCAGCTCCTTCACCAAGGGGCTCGCGCGGATGAACGCCGAGGGCGGTGACGTCCAGTACCTCAACGTCGGCGTGCCGCACCTGTCCACCGTGGCCGTGGACCCCACTGATGGCAGCGTGTGGACCGGCGCCCGCTGGCTCGGCTCCGTCTTCCGCGTGAAGGACGGCAAGGTGCTCACCTACGGCTGCTCCGACTTCGGACGCCGGCTGTGCATGAGCACCGTCGCCGACATCCAGGTGGACCGGAGCAACGGGCGCCGCATCCTCGTCGGCTTCATGGGCAGCGACGAGTACCACGTCCCCGGTGCCATCGGCATCTACTCGGGGAATTGAGGCACCGGGTGGGAGCACGGTTCCCCTCCTGGAGCACGGAGGGGAACCTGGTGTCTTCGATACCCTCACCCCGGGGGGCTTGCCCCCCCTTTGAACGACGGGGGGCTCCTCTCCCGGGGGGAGAGGGGAAGTTGGAGGGGAAGTGGGGGGGTTCAGATCAGGCGCAGGTGAACGACCAGCGGCAGTTGTTGGAGAGGCACTCCCGGTCGTACGCGCACGCCGCTCCACGCGACTTCTTGTTCTGGCACTTGCCCGAGTTCGTTCCCCAACCGCAGTACTGGTTGCTCGCGCAGTGGGAATCGCTGTCACACAGGCACGAGCCCGTGGGGTTGATGTAGCAGTCCGCGCTGCACCGGTCCGTCGTGCACTCGTTGTCCGACTTGCAGCTCTGCCCATACGTCTTGGACCGCGGCGTGAAGCACCACCCCACCGCGTCCGCGCAGCCGCCGCACGCCCCCGACAAGCACTGCCCATCCCGGCTGCACGAGTCCCAGTTGCCCTTCTTCGGCACGCAGTCGTTGTCACCCGGGTTGGCCGGAATCTCGTCCTGGCAGTAGCTCGTCGCGCCGCAGTCCCCATCATCGTTGCACACGCAGCGCCCATCGAACGTCGAGCACAGCACCGAGGTGCACTGGTCGCTGATGCACTCCGCGTCGAAACGGCAGCCCTCGTTCAGCGTCTTCGAGTCCGGCGCGTACGCCATGCCGCACACCGTGGGGTAGCGCGCCTCGCGCACGGACTTGTCCTCGTAGGGGGCAATCCCGCTCGTGTCGATGTCCGAGGCCGGATCCGCCATGCCCGCGCGCGGCCCGTTCGCCCGCTCCCACATCCGCAGGAACGTCTCCGCCGAGCTCGACAGCCCCGCCGTGTTCGCCCCCAGCCGACCCAGGTCCCTCAACAGGTCCGGCAGCAGGCCCACGTGCGCCAGGCCGTACTCGTCGAAGTCCGTGCCCAGCCGCCCCGGCCCGTACACCTCCTGCTGGTGCGCCTGATCATCCGCCTCGGCCTGGAAGCCCGCCGAGCACGCTCCGTGCGGCCCGAAGCGCGGCCGCGTCTGCTGGATGAAGCCGTTGAAGTCCGCGCCAAACGCCATGGGCACCTTCAATCCCTGGCGGCCATACTCGTACGCCTGCGCCACCGAGCGGCTCGAGCCCTGGCAGTTGTTGGCGATGCCGGACTTCGTGTACGCGCGCGTCTCGTCATGCGCCGTGCGCAGGCCGAACATGCCGCCCGTCTGCCGCACGTACTGCACCGCCCACGCCGGCGTCGTCTTCTCGTCCTCCGCCAGCTTCGGGTTCATCACCTCGCGGAAGTGACCGTGCGAGATGTACATGGGGTAGTAGTTGTTCGCCTGGGCGATGGCGAAGGCGTCCCGGGTGCTCTTCTCGGACAGGTGCGCCATGTCCACGAGCATCCCCTTGTTCATCATCGCCTGCACCAGCGCCTTGCCCTCGTCCGTGAGGCCCTTGGTGTTGCGGCAGTTGCCCGCCGCGTCCCGCGCCACGTCGAAGCCGAGCGTGAACGAGCCCGTCGTCACGCCGCAGTCGTAGTCGATGTGGCAGTTCTCGATGAACTGGGCCGCCTGGAAGATGGCGTTGTGCAGCGCCGCGCCACCGAAGCGGTTGTCCAGCTGGTGCACCGGTTGGATGGAGCGCACCCCGAGCGCGTGGAAGCGGTCCAGCTCGCCGCGCCAGTCCTTGGTGCCGAAGAGCTTGCTCGTCTCGATGGAGAGCACCATCGCCAGCTTGCCGGCCCCGATGATCTGCCGGGCATGCGCGGGCGACAGGGCGATCTCCGCCCAGTCCGTGCGCGCGTCGAAGTCACGGGCCATCTGCAGCTGCACCTCGACGTCCGCCATCTCGTCGCAGGGGCGGTCGAGGTTCTGGTACGGCAGCGCCCGGCACAGGAAGCCGTTGCTCACCAGCGACACCACCACCAGCGACATGCCGCCCTGGTGCGCCTGCCGCAGCCAGCCCTCCCAGGACTGCTGGTGCGCGATGGTGTCCCAGCGGGGCCACTCGGTGCCCACCTCGCGCCGGCCCAGGTGCAGGCCCGTGTCTCCCTCCGTGCCCTCCATCTTGCCGATGAACTCCGAGCCCACCGCGCCCGCGAGGCCGAAGAGATCCGAGAGGATGGGGACGCCGCTCAGGTCCACGCTGCCCGAGTTGGGGCACAGGTTGAGCAGCTCGCTCAGGTCCATGCGCACGCGGGCATGGTCGCTCTCGGGAGCGCCTCCATCACAGCGCGTCAGCGCACCGGTGTGGCCGCCGTGGAACCAGCCACCACCGAAGGCCTGCTCGGCGAACATGTGGTGGTGCAGCTCCGCGAAGCCGTTCACCACCCGCTGCTGGTTCTTCCCCAGCTGGGGCGCCTCGACGGGCTCCGGCTGCACGGGACTGCAGCCCTGGGCCAGCACGAGCGCCAACGACAGCACGAGCACTGCTCCGCAATGAGACAGGGATTTCATGAAGGGCTCCCTTTTCAGGAAGCTTCCCTGATACCGCCCGTACCTCTGGAAATGAAGGGAGGGGGTGAAAAAATCCGCCCCGGTTTGTTTCTCCATTTCGGACAGGAATGACCCGCCTCCGCTACGCAGTGCGGCGCTCGGAGAGGAGTCCGAAGTGGCTCCGGACGCGCTCGGCGGGCTCCAGGAGGCCCGCCCGTTCCAGCTGTCCCGCGGCCCACGACAGCGCGGCGGGGAGCGAGGCGGCGACGTAGAACGGCGTGGGCATGGGCTTGAGGTGGATGAGGATCCTCGCCCCCAGCGCCACCAGGGGCGAGGTGACGATGCCCACCGTCCCGAGCGAGCACTGGCGGAACAGGGCCTCGTGCTCCTGGATGAAGTTCGCCTGCCGCTGACGCTGCTCGGAGGACGGGTTCTTCAACAGGCGCGTGTCCATGATTCCGACGTACCGCTCCCCCCGGCGCAGATAGGTGAGCAGCTGGCCCAGGTACTGCTCCTGCTGCGCGTTCGTGAACTCGCTCGGGAACCTCACCTGCAGCAGCGGCCAGAGGGAGTCGTCGATGGTGATGGAGGCCGAGGGGTCCATACGACACGAGGGGCAGAGGGACCCCTCCATCCTACTTCAACAGCGTGCGGTACTTCTCGTACAACGCGTGCTGACCACGGGGGTCCTCCGGCGGCGCATCCAGGCCACGGGTCCTGCCCCATCACACATCGGGAACCGTCCCATGTCCCCACTCTCGCGGATGATGCTCGTCCCCCTCCTGCTCTTCCTCGGGGTCGCCGACAGCGCGGCATCGAGTGGAGGCCAACTCCCGCGGATTGGATGGGTCTACAGGCTCGAGGGCCATCTGAATGGCCAGACCGTTATCTATGTGGGGTCCGCAGCGGACCTCAAGCAGCGCCTGACGAACAATCACAAATGGGCCAGGCTTCTCCAGCAGGAAGGCACGAAGGTCTATGCGAAGGAGGTCTTCGCGAATCTCGATGTGCCATCCTCCAACAGGCAGACCCTGCTCAGCGCGAGAACCGAGGCGCTACGTGCCGCGGAGCAACGCGTGCTGGAGCAAGCAAGGGAGCAAATCGAAAGAGCCAACCGGCGACTGGCGACAAGTGAGAAGGAAACGCGGCTCCTCAACGAACTGAATGCCTCGACGGATGCAACCGCATGGGCGGCCAGACACAAGGTGACCACCAGCGACAGGTGGCAACTGGTCGAAAGGCGTGTTGCAGGCACTGCACCCAAGGCACTCATGGCACTGACACTCCTGGACGCTTGGCTGCTCTATCGTGATGCGCGGATGTCCCAGTACGTCATGGCACCTTATGTACTGGGTGACGAACGAGGGTTCTTCACACTGGAGCAAAGTACCTCGCTGCTGCCGTCACGGCATTACAAGGCCTACCTGAGCGGCAGCGAGGAAGGGCAGAAGATCGAAATATCCGCCTCGGAGTTCCGCAGTCTGAGGGATGAGGCCGAGGCTCTGTGGGGGACGACGGACTGGAAGGGTGACTTCGTTCCGGGTCTTTTGAACAGGGAACTTCCAGTCATCCAGCAGCCAGATGCCGTACCGATGGAGTAGCGCCCGCCCTACATCGCGAAGGAGACTCATCCGCATGAACGCCGAGCAGTTCTGGAAGCTCATCGAGTCATCCCGGAACGGGTTCGACCCAGACCGGATTGACGGAAACATGGAGCGGCAGCGCGAGGAACTCCGACGCCTGCTGTTGCAACTGCCACCCGAGGAGATCCTGGACTTCCGCAACCAGTTCCTGGAGCGGATGGCCGCGGCATTTCACTGGGACCTGTGGGGGGCCGCCTACCTCATCGCGGGCGGCTGCTCGGATGATGGCTTCGCGGACTTCCGGAGCTGGTTGATCTCCATGGGCCGCCGCGTCTTCGAATCCGCCTTATCGGACGCGGAATCACTCATTGAGGTCGCCGATGCGCCTGGAGTCGAAGACGTCTTCTTCGAGGAGTTCCAGTATGTGCCGGCTCAAGTCTACGAGGAGCTGACAGGACGGGAGCCCCCCGAGTACGCAAGACCGTCCCCCATGGAGCCCGCTGGAGAGCGGTGGAATGAAGACGAGGAGAACCTCGCGCGGAGGTTCCCCAGGCTCTGGGCCAGGTACCGCCGGGAATGAACCGGCGTCCCCGCCCTACTTCGCCAGCGTGCGGTACTTCTCGTACAGCGCCTGCTGGCGGCTGGTGAGCGGCACCTGCCTTCCTCCCAGCCACATGCCCACCGGGCGGCTGCTCACCTCCAGCGGCTCCCCGTTCCACAGCACCAGGTCCGCCACCTGCCCCGGTGCCACCTGCCCGCCCTCGAGCCCGAAGGACTCCGTCACGTTCGAGGTCATCGCCCGCAGCGCCTCCTCGTACGGCAGACCCCACGCCACCGCGTTGCCCGCCTCCTGTGCCAGCGTGCGCACCATGTGCGGCTCGCCCATGGTGGAGATGAGCACCTTCACCCCCGCCCCGCTCAGCAGCGCCGCCGAGTCCATCCGGCTGTTCAACCCGTCGAAGCTCGACGGCAGGTTCTGCGTGGGCTGCACGATGACGGGCACCTTCGCCGCCGCCAGCTCCGGCGCCACCATCCACGCCTCGCGGCCTCCAGCAATCAACAGCTTCAGCCCGTACTCGCGCCCGAGCGCCAGCGCCGCCCGGATGTCCGACACCCGGTTCGCCGTCACCACCACCGGCAGCGCTCCCGCCAGCACCGGCTGCAACGCCTCCAGGTCCAACCGGCTCGCCGCCAGCTCACGCATCCGGTTCTGCTCGAAGTCCCCCTTGCGCCTGGTGTACTCGCGCGCGTCCGACAGCAGCTCCCGCAGGCGCTCCAGCACCAGCGCCCTCGGGCCGGACACCGCGTTACGGCCCGTCACCCCCAGCTGGATGTGCAGCGCCAGCGGCGCCCGGCGCACCGTGCCGTCCGTCCCCACCCACGCGCTCTGCCCCGACACCAGCCCGCCCACCGGCACCACGCCCGCCGTCGTCACGCCTCCCAGCCTCGCCACCGGGAACGTCTCCGCCGCCGGGTTGAGGCTGTCCACCGCTCGCAGCGAGGCGCGGATGGGCTCCTTCGCCGCCTCGCCCCGCAGCGTGTCATCCACCGTGGTGTCCTCCATCCCCACCTCCACCACCCCCAGGCTGGTGAGCGGATCCACCAGGCCCGGCGTCAGCACCCGGCCCTTGCCGTCCACCCCGCGGCACCCCGCGGGCACCGCGCTCAGCGCCCCCGCCTGCACCCGCGTCACCTTCCCGCCCTCCACCAGTACCGAGGCGTGGGCCTGCCACGTCCCCCGCGAGAGCACGGCCACGTCCTGGAACACCGTGCACGCGCCGTCCTTGACCTCCAGCGGCCGCGCGCACCCGTCCTCCTTCGAGGGCTCGCAGCGTGCCTCCAGCCCCATGTCCTTCAGCGCCGGAGCCGCCGCCGGCCGCGCCACCAGCTTCGCCGAGCCCCCGGCCCGCTCGCCCAGCTCGAAGTCGCTCGCCTCCACCGCGCCGGTGTCCGCGTCATACGTCACGACACCGTCCGCCCAGACCCGCTGCGCGCGGGCGTAGACGGACAGCGGGTGGTTCTTCCACAGCACCACGTCCGCCATCTTCCCCGGCTCCAGCGAGCCCGTCCGGTCCTCCACCCCCATCACCCACGCGGCGTGCAGCGTCACCCAGCGCAGCGCCTCCTCCTCCGTCAGCGGGATACCGGACTCGCGCGCCCGCCACAGCGCCTTGCCCGCCTCCTGGTTGAGCCGCTGAATCCCCAGCGCCGAGTCCGAGTGGATGACGGTGCGCCCGCCCGCCTGCGACACCAGGCCCGCGTTCTCCGGAATCCCGTCCCAGGCCTCCATCTTGAAGCCCCACCAGTCCGCCCACGTCGCCACCGCCACGCCCTTGTCCGCCAGCCGGTCTCTCAGCTTGTAGGCCTCCAGCGCGTGGTGGAAGGCGCGGATGGTGTAGCCGAACTCCTCGGCCACCTGCAGCATCACCGCCATCTCGTCCGCCCGGTAGCAGTGGTTCTGCACGAGGATGTTGCCGCGCATCACCTCCACCAGCGTCTCCAGCTGCAAGTCCCTCAGCGGCGCGGGCCCGGCCTCCTCGGCCTTCTTCGCGTGCTTCTTCTCCCAGGCCTCCCAGCGCTCCTGGTACTCGCGCGCCCGGGCGAAGGCCTGCCGGTAGCCCGCCACGTTGCCCATGCGCGTGGCCGGCGCGCGGCGCTGCGCGGCCCCGTAGCTCCGGCGCGGGTTCTCCCCGCACGCCATCTTCAGCCCGTCCCTGGCCCCCGGAAAGCGCATCTCCGCCGCCGAGCGGCCAAAGTGCAGCTTCACCGGGAAGGCCCGCCCGCCCATCAGGTTGGCGCTGCCCGGCAGCACCAGCATCGAGGTGATGCCACCCGCCGCCGCACGGCGCAGGGCCGGATCCTGCGGCCAGAAGGAGTGCTCGGCGGACACCTCGGCCGTCACCGGGGCCGTGGCCTCGTTGCCGTCACTGGTGGAGGTGGTCTCCGGCGAGCCGTACACGCCCAGGTGGCTGTGCGCGTCGATGATACCGGGTGTCACATACAGCCCTGTTCCATCCACCTCCTCGGCGCCCGGCGGGGTGGCCACCTCCGCGTTGCGTCCCACCGCCAGCAGCTTCCCGTCCGCGAAGGCCACCGCCCCGTCCTCGATGGCCGGGCCCGAGGCGGGCATCACCGTCGCATGACGCACCACGACCGCGCGTGTCTGGTTCCACACCCGTGCTGGCACGCCCGGTGAGGTAGCAACCTTTGCAGGAGGGTGGGTGGGAGCAAGTGTGCTGGGGGGAACGGTTGCGCAGGCGGTCAACAACAGCAGAGGTAGGTGGCGGTAGCGCATGCCGGCCCTCGTATCACGGTAGAATCCCGGGTGCCCATGTCCTCCGCCCCTCCCTCCCCCCTCCCCACGCCCTCCGCCCCCGGCGCGCAGGATCGCGGAGGCCGGCTCGCGGCATGGCACCCCCCCGGGTGCTGGCGGAGACACCGAGCGCGCTGGCACGCTCTACCCACCCGGTAGCCCTCTCTCCCCCACCGCTTCACCCTGAGCCCATGACCGCCTCCATTCCCATCCAGTTCCCAAATCAGTTCCGGGGCATGTTCCAGCGCGTGGAGTCCACCTACCGCCCCCTCCTGGTGGATGCGCTGAAGAAGGTCCACGAAGCCCCCATCCCCACGGAGCTCCGGCCCTTCTTCGACCATGTCACCGTGGAGAGCCCCCAGCCCTCCTTCATGCTCATCCCGCTGATGTTCCTCGCCGCCGCCGAGGCGTCCGGAGGCATCACCCCGCGGCACATCGATGCGCTGCCCGCCATGCTGCTGAGCATGGAGGTGACGGCCATCGCGGATGACACCGTGGACCGCACCCCCATGCGCTCCGGACGGATGAGCTTCCCCCGGCGCTTCGGCGAGGCGAGCGCCACGCCCTTCACCGGCGCGCTGCTCATGCTCATGGCCCAGCATGCCCGGCGCTGCTCGCCCGAGTTCAGCGACGCCCTGCTCCAGTACGTCCTGCGCATCTTCTCCATGTTCCTCTGGGAGCGGCAGAACACCTACCCGGAGCAGGCCACCTTCGAGCACTGGCTCTCCCAGCGCTACGCCGCCACCGGCGTGGCCACCGCGTTCGCCATCGACAGCGCCCTGGCCCTCAACGGCCGCGCGCCCCTGCCTGGCACCGTGGTGGACCGCTTCAGCTACATCTTCCAGGACGTGGATGACGTCGTCGGTCTGCTCGAGCGCCGCGACGAGCAGGGCGAGAACGATGACCTGCAGATGGGCATCGTCACCCGGCCCCTGCTCCTCTCCATCGGCCAACGGCCGGAGCTCGGCGCGCTCGTCGAGCAGCTCTGGAAGGAGTACCGCCCGCTCCACGGCGCCTCGCTCATGGAGTTCCAGCAGCAGCACGCGGAGATCTGCGACCGCACCCGCTTCCTCCATGATCGCCTGCGCCAGGCCATGCTGGAGATCGGCGTCCCGGCGGCGGCCCGCTGCATGCTCGAGGACCTGCGCGTGTGCCTGGAGGAGACCCCCGCCGCCATCCGTCCCTTCCTGCGCGAGCTGACGCTCTCCATCATCGACCGCCTGCACCGCTGCGAGGATCCGGAGCTCAACCGCATCCTCGAGGAGTGCTTCCGCGAGGAGCCGCGGGACGAGGCCGCCCGCTCCACCCAGGGCCCCACGCCCGCCCGGCAGCCGCGGACCCTCTGCGTCTACTGTTCCTCGAGCGGCATCGTGGAGCCGGCGTGGTTCGAGCTGGCCGCGGCGCTGGGGGCGGAGATCGGCAAGCGCGGAGACAGGCTCGTCTTCGGCGGCGGCAACACGGGGTTGATGGGGGCGGTGGCCCACGCCACGCGCGAGCACGGCGGCGACGTCATCAGCGTCATCCCGGAGGTGATGCGCGGCACGCCCTACGTCTTCGAGCAGTCCACCGAGCTCATCGCCACGAAGGACCTGCGCGGCCGCAAGGCGGTCATGGAGATGCGGGCCGATGCGTTCGTGGTGCTCCCCGGCGGCTTCGGCACGCTGGACGAGGCGCTGGAGATCATCGCGTCCAAGCAGCTGCACATGCACCGCAAGCCCATCGTCTTCGTGAACGCGAAGGGCTTCTGGGAGCCGCTGACGGCCCTCTTCGAGCACCTCTTCCAGGAGCGCTTCGCCAGCGCGCAGCACCACCGCCACATCTACCATCTGGCCGAGGATCTGCCGGGCGTCTTCGCCTATCTTGACTCCTACGTCCCCCCGCCCTTCCCCGCCAAATGGTTCTGAGCGCCAACGCCGCCCGAGGAGCAGCAGCAGTGAAGAAGATCACGTTCGTGAGCACCAACCGCGGCAAGGCGAAGGTGCTGGAGAAGTGCCTCGCGGCGGTGGGCTACGAGCTCGAGCGCCTCGAGCTGCCCATCATCGAGCCCCAGGGCAGCACGCTGGAGGCGGTGGCCCTGGACAAGGCGAGGCAGGCGTTCGCGTACTTCGAGGAGCCGCTGGTGGTGGAGGACAGCGGCCTGTGCGTGGACTCGCTGGCCGGCTTCCCGGGCCCGGTGACGAAGTACATGCTGGAGACGATTGGCGTGGCCGGACTGCTGAGGCTCGCCCATGGGCAGGAGCCGCGGACGTGCCGCTTCGTGGGCGCGATGGTCTACGTGGACGAGGACGGCACGCCCCACACCTTCGTGGACAGGCAGGCCGTGGGAAGCCTCGCCCTGGAGGCGGACAGCACCCGCGCCCCCGACGCCTGGTCCTCGGTGTGGAACGTCTTCATTCCGGAGGGCGGCACGAGCCCCCTGTCCGCGCTGTCCCCCGCCGAGCGCGACGCGGTGTTCGGCCGGTGGCAGCACCAGTCGGTGTACGCGCAGTTCGCGCGGTGGCTGGTGCAGCGGGACGAAGCGGCTACCGGGAAGCGCGGCGGCGGCGTGCCCTGAGCGGGACGAGCGCCCCCAGCAGCAGCCAGGGCGCATCCGCCGCGAAGCCGGAAGTGCAACCACACCCGGAGTCCTCCGCTCCGCCTGGAGCGGCCACTACGCGCACGGTGAAGGTGCAGCTCGCCGTGTTGCCCGCGGCGTCGGACGCCGTGACGCGCACCGGGTGCTCCCCCGGAGGGAAGGTGGCGCCAGACGGCGTGCTGTAGCCGAGCGTGACGTCCGAGGCGGCGTCCGTCGCCCGCGCGGGCGCGTAGTGCACCACCGCGCCACCAGTGTCCGTGGCGGTGGCCTCCACGTCCGCCGGGCAGGTGAGCTCCGGCGGCGTACAGTCCCCGAAGAAGGCCGGGGACAGCGCGTACGGCTCCCGCCCCCGGGCCTCGTCCGTCGCGGAGTAGTAGAGGGTGCCGCCCGTGTACGTCAGCGCCTGGGGCGCACCGCCCGCCACCCCGGCGTCCACCGCCCGCGTCCCCGCTTCCGTCCCGTCGCTCACCCAGAGCGAGGCACCAGTGCCATCGTCCGCCGTGAAGAAGAGCCTCTCGTCCGCCGCCGTCAGGGCCTCGGGTGACGCGCCCACGCTTCCGGGGCGGACGTCCTTCACCCGCACCGTGCCCGCCTCCGTCCCATCGCTCTTCCACAGCTCGACACCCCCGAGGCCATCGTCCGCCGCGAAATAGAGCGTGTCCCCCACCGCCGTGAAGGAATGGGGGCTCGAGCCCGTGGCCCCCGCGTGGATGTCCCTGACGAGCCGCGTGCCCTCGGACGTCCCGTCGCTCACCCAGAGCTCGGAGCCATGCACCTCGTCGTCCAGGCGGAAGAAGAGCCTGCCGCCCACCGCCGTCAGCGCCTCGGGCGCCGGGTGCAACGGCTCGCCGAAGAGCGCCTGGACGCGCACCGTGCCCGCCTCCGTCCCGTCGCTCCGCCACAGGTCGTCATCGGTGGTGCCGTCGTTGGCCGTGAAGAAGAGCGTGTCCCCCACCCCCGTCAGCTGGCCGGGGTAGGCGCTGGCTCCCGCCGCGGCGATGTCCTTGACGAGCACCGTGCCCACCTCCGTCCCGTCGCTCTTCCACAGCTCGAAGCCATGGGTGCCATCATCGGCGGCGAAGTAGAGGGTGTTGCCCACGGCTCGCATGGACCGGGCGACGATGGAGGTGCTGGTGCCCGGGTGGATGTCCTTGACGAGCCGCGTGCCGTCGAACGTCCCGTCCGTCACCCAGAGCTCCCGGCCCGTCAGATGGTCGGCGGTGGCGAGCCAGGCCTTCCCGCCCATCACGACGAGGTCCGTGGCGTTGCCCCCCTCCCGCCCGGCGTTGAGCTCCCGCACCATCACCGTGCCCGCGGGCGTCCCATCGCTCCGCCACAGCTCGAAGCCGCGGGTGCCGTCGTTCGCGATGAAGAGCAGCACCCCGTTCAGCCCGGTCAGCAGTCCGGGATTCGCGCCGGCCAGTCCGGGCTGGATGTCCTTGACGAGCATCGTGCCCGCCTCCGTCCCATCGCTCTTCCACAGCTCGGCGCCGTGCGCCCCATCGTCCGCGACGAAGTAGACCGTCTCGCCGATGCGCAGGAAGGAGCCCGGCGACGCACTGCCCACGCCCGGAGCCACGTCCCCGAGCACGGCGGGAGGACGGCACCCCGGGTGTGGCGTGCCCTCCGCCCGCGCCGGCAAGGTGCTCCCCACCGCCAACGCGAGCACCAGGCGCCACACCGCCGCCATGGACCGATGAACCATCCGCTCCCTCGCTTCCCCAAAGACACAGGGGGCACGGGGCCCGGGAATCTCCCGGAAGCCTCGCGCCCCCCGCATGAAAGCCCGCTACACCAGGGATTGCATCACCTCTACAGCTCGTCCAGGTCGTAGTACTCGGCCGACGCCTGGTCGTGGTTGCTCACGCCGCCCACCGCGAGCACCGTGCCGTTGTCGAGCAACGTGGCGGTGTGCTTGTAGCGGTCCACGTTCATGACGGCCGTCTTGCTCCACGTGCCCGTGGCCGGGTCGTAGAGATCCGACGCCGTCTGGATACCGGTGAACGGGTGGTAACCACCGGCCACCAGCACGCGGCCATCCGGCAGCAGGGTGGCGGTGTGGAACCGGCGCGGCGAGAGCATGCTGCCCGTGGCCGCCCAGCTGTCGGTGGCCGGGTCATACAGCTCGGCGGACGCGCTCAGCGCGATGTCCAGGCCCGAGCCACCCGCGACCAGCACCTTGCCATCGGGCAGCAGGGTGGCGGTGTGCGAGGAGCGGCCCGTGCCCATGGAGGCCACGGGGGTCCACCTGCCGGTGGCCGGGTCGTACAGCTCCGCGGAGGTGATGAGGCCGTCGGAGGCATCGCTGCCACCCGTCACCAGCACCTTGCCGCCGGGCAGCAGGGTCATGGTGTGGAAGGCGCGGGCCGTGTTGAGGCTGCCGGTATAGGACCAGGTATTGGTGGCCGGGTCATACAGCTCGGCGGAGGCCAGCGTGTCGCCATCGAACTCACCGGCGCGGCCACCGGCCACGAGCACCTTGCCATTGGGCAGCAGGACGGCGGTGTGGTGGTAGCGCTGGGTGTTGAGGATGCCCGCGGGCTTCCACCTGCCCAGGTCCGGCACGTACACCTCGGCGGTGGCGCTGGTGATGGGGCACACGCCGCCGCCCGCGATGAGCACCCGGCCATCCAGCAGCTTCGTGGCGGTGTGACCGCGGTGCGCGCCCAGGGTGTTGCCCGTGGCGGACCAGGTCTTCGTCACCGGGTCATACAGCTCCGAGGTGGTGTTGAAGCCACCGGCCACCAGCACCCGGCCATCGTCCAGCTTCGTGGCGGTGTGCAGCATCCTCGGCAGGGCCATGCTGCCCGTGAGGATCCACCCGCCATGCCGGTCCTCGCACAGGCCGGAGGCACCCGGGACGACCCGGACCGTGCGGGTGGCGGTGCCCACGTTGCCGGCCGCGTCCTTCGCCGTATAGGTGAGCGTGTACGTGCCCGGCACGCGGATGTTGACGGAGCCGGACACCGTCACCGTGTGGCTCAAGTCACCGGCGCAGCTGTCGAAGGCCGCCGCGCCCGTCTCGACGTAGGGCTTGCCGCACTCGAGCGTCACCGAGTCATAGCCCACCACCGCCACCTCGGGAGCCCGGGTGTCGGTCACCCTCACGCGGCTGGTGCAGGTCGCGACGTTGCCGGAGGGGTCCCGGCCCGTGTGCGTCACGGTGGTGCTGCCCACCGGGAAGCTGCCGGCCCCCGGGCTGCGCGAATACGTCACACCGCCGCAGTTGTCGGTTCCGGACGCCACGCCCGGATCCACGTTCGCCCCGCCCTCGACGCACTCGGCCACCACGTTCTCCGGGCAGAAGATGGACGGAGCCGTGATGTCGACGACGGTCACCTTCGACGTGCAGGAGGACTCCAGGCCCGTCAGGTCCGTGCAGCGGAGCGTCGCGGTGGTCTCGCCCTGTCCGAAGCCGAGCGGCGTCTGGATGCAGCCCGCCAGGTCTCCATCCGGGTCATACGAGCCGTCATCGATGGAGCCCGTGGCGGAACAGACGGTGCTGCCGGCCGTCAGGGTCAGGTCCTTGCACTTCGCCACCGGAGCACGGCTGACGGCCACGGAGCGGCAGGAAGCACTGCACGCGCCGGTGCCATTGGCCGCGCCGGTGTCGCACTGCTCGCCTGGATCCACCGTGCCATCACCGCACCAGTGCAGACGGCACACGGACGAGCAGGCCGTGCCCGGCACGCCGTTGCGCTCGCCGGTGTCACACTCCTCGGGGTACTGCACCACGCCGTCGCCGCAGCGCACGGGGACGGCCCCCCGGGCGAGGATGTAGGGCACACCGCGCGAGCCGTCCGCGAAGTCCCTCGAGCCCGGCAGACGCGAGCCGTACACCGGATCCCTCGCGATGACGAGCGGGGTGAAGTTGGCGGCCGGGTAGCTGTCGAAGGCCTCGTGCACCGAGCAGACCCAGCTGGAGAGCAGGCCGTCCGTCATGCCCGACAGGGCCTCATGCGTGGCGACGATATGGGCGTCGTCGTAGCAGCCCACGCCCGCCACGGTGAAGGCGCCGAACGGCTCCAGCACCGCCACCGGCGTCCCGGGCCTGGTGTCGTGGTAGTAGCAGCTCAGGTTGATATAGGCGCCCGTCTTGCCTTCCTGCGCGGCGGCGAACCGGATGGCGTTCTTCGTGACCTGGTCCTTGCCGTGGAACACCGGGTCCGTGCCCATGATGAGGACGTTGCCGTCCACCACCGGCCCCCAGGTGCCGCGGCTGCTCACCGCCGCGGTGATGAGGGCCTGGCTGCTGCTGCACGTGGGATCTCCCAGGATGATGGCGCGATAGCCCGCGAAGTCCGCCGAGCCCTTCGCGGCCCACGCGGCGTCGGAGACGACGTCCACCGTGTAACCCAGGCTCCGCGCGGCCACCGCCTCCACGCTGTTGATGCCCGACGTCACCGTGCTGGCCAGGATGAGCACCTTGTTCGTACTGCCCACGCCTTGCGGCCGCGTGCTCACCACCGTGGGCGTCACGGGCGGGCTCGCGCTCTCCGACTCCGGCGGCGGCTCGCCACCGCACGCCGCCACCCACAGCGCGCTCAACGCCATCAGCACCCGGTTGCGGATGCCACGCCCCATTCTCGTATGGCAATACGAATACATTGACACCCCATCCCCTCTGCTCAGACGAATGGCCAGCACTCCCGCTCCTGAACTCAGACGTCCAGGGCAAGACGGGCAAACGTGTTTTTCCAACGGGAGTGCCTGGATAATAAAAACAGGCTTTCAAGGTGCCATCCGGGGAGCACCGGACTATCGCCTTGATGACGCGCTGGAATGCGGGAGTGTGGGGTGCCGTTCAGGGCTGGGTGCGCGAGCCTTCCAGAAAGGCGCCCAAGGTATGTGCGTAGTCCACCCCCATGCGCTGGGGGACGGTGTCGTGGTCCGCGCCCTCCACGAGGACGAGCTGCTTGGGCTCGTGGGCCACGGAGTAGAGGTGCTGGGAAAATTCAGGGCGGATGAAGTCGTCCGCGGTGCCGTGCAGCAGCAACAGGGGCACGCCCTGGAGCGAGGCCACCCGGCCCTCGGTGTCCCAGGAGCCCTTGGCGAAGAAGCCGCCGGGGAGGTCCATGTTGCTGGAGTCGCGCACCAACCCCTGCACGGAGCTGAAGGGAGACTCGAGGATGAGCGCCGCGGGCGGCGCGTGGACGGCGAGCTGGGAGGCCACCGCCGTGCCGAAGGAGCGCCCGTAATAGACGATGCGCTCCGCCGGCACGCCGGCCCGCGCGGAGAGCCACGCGAGCGCCGCCCGGCTGTCCTCGAGCAGACCCGGCTCGCTGGGCTCCAGGTCGGTGGAGGTACCCCAGCCGCGGTAGTCGAAGACGAGCACGTCGTAGCCGAGGTTGGCCAGGCCCTTGGGCCGGGAGATGTGTTGGTTCAGATTGCAGCAGATGCCATGGAAATAGAGGACGTAGGCGCGGGGCGGCTGCTGCGTGGCCTTCACATACGCGGCCCCCAGCCGGACCTGGCCGTCCACCACGAGCTCCACCGGCTCTATCTGTTCGGGAGACACCGTCTCCTCGGGCGTCTCGCCCTCGGCGGGCAGCGTGTACTGGTCCACGCGCGTGCGGCTGTAGAGGAAGGGGTCCAGCTCATAACAGGCCCCCACGCCCACCCCGGCGCACAACAACCCGACTGCCAGCAGACGGCGGCTCATGGCTCGTCACCTCCGAAGCGGTAGCGCACTCCCAGCAGGGCGCCCAGTGCGCCCATGCCGCCCACCCCCTGCCAGTTGGCCGCGTTGAAGCGGGTGGCGTAATCCGGCTGGTACCAGCGCATCTCCAGCTGCACACCCCACGAGGCCAACCGCACCTCCTCGCCCACGGCCAGAGACAGCAGGGGCGGCCCGCCCGCCAGCTGCACCAAGCCGGTGGCCGAGGCATAGGAGAGGAAGCGCCCGCCCAGGAGGTAGCTGACGGTGGGCGACACCTCGAGGTAGGCGCGCGGGGGGGCCTGCCGCGAGGCCAGCACACTGGTGAAGCCATAGAGGCGGCCCCCCAGGGAGAGGGCCGGCACCGCGCCGTCCTGCGCGAGCGCCAGCCAGCTGCCGCCCACGTCCAGGCCCGCCACGCCAAAGGAGAGCGAGGTCAGGTGGACATGGGCCGCCACGTCGGCGCGCTCGGCCACGCCATAGCGGGCCCCCACGGTGCTCAGCGGCACGGGAATCACGGGCCCCAGTCGCACGAGGGGTCCGCCAATGGCCCCCTCGAGCTGCACGGCGCCGCGGGGCACCGGGCGCACCTGGGTGGTCAACCCACACCCCGTGGCGAGCAGGACGGGCAGCAGCAACAGGACGGTTCTCATCACGTCCCGCCCCATAGCGGAAGTCGGGCCGGGTTGCCCAGCCCCCCACCCCCTCAGTCCCACGTCACCTCGTACTCGTTCTCGGTCGGGCTCAGCGGGCGAGAGCTCACCTTGGCGCCCTTCACCTTCGCCACCTCGCACATGGCCTGCAGCCCGCCCTCGGTGTGCTGCCGGGGCAGCACCTCGTGCTTGACGATGATGCCGCTGCGGGGCCCCGTCAGCGTCACCTTGAGCTCCACGTGCTTGGACGCCGTCTGCATGCCCGTGGGGATGTTGCTCAGCAGCCGCCTCGGGTCCCCCTGCGCCATCAGGATGAGCACCTTGCCCGCCGCGGACGCATAGAAGGACTTCCCTCCCTCGAAACCAATCTCCCACATGGCCCGCTCGAAACCGCCGAACCGCGCACTCAACCGCCGGGCCGACGCGTAGAGCAGCTTGATGTACGTGGGGTGGGCGTAGTTGAAGAAGTCCAGGAAGCGCGCCTCGCCACACACCTCCAGACACTGCTTGACCGCCTCGTCCCCCTCCAGCCGCCGCACCATGCCCAACAGGCTGTTGTGGAAGAGCCCCCGCATGAGGTCGTCCGGAGACACCAGCGACAGGCGCCACTTCAGCTCCTCGTCTGTACCGAACTGAAAAGGCAGAGCGGTGACAGGCGTGTCCATGAACTCCCTTCCGGCACCGGGTGGGCGAGGTGAGGGCCATCAGGGTAACCCGGTACGGCGGGCGAAGGTAGGGGAAGCAAACGCCCCGGAGGGATTCCTCGAGGGCTCGCGCACCCTGGGAAAAGGGCCTCACGCCCGGAGAGCGTCCGGTGCGGTGGCCCGGGAGGCTCTGTTACGGTGGGGCCATGTCCACGCTGCTCATGCTGGGAGGCTCGGCGGTCGTCCCCTCCCTGCTGTTGCTCTGGTACATCTACGCCCGGGACAGGAATCCGGAGCCGCGAGGGCTCCTGCTCAAGACCTTCCTGCTGGGGGCGGCCATCTGCGCGCCGGTGGTGCCGGTGGCCATGTGGCTGGAGTCGTTGGGCCGGGAGTGGGAGACGGGCGCGTGGAGCACCGCGCTGGTGCGGGCCTTCCTCGGCGCGGCCATCCCCGAGGAGCTCTTCAAGTACCTGGTGCTGCGCCGGTACGTGTGGAACGAGCCCGCCTTCGACGAGCCGCTGGACGGCGTGGTGTACGGCGCCACCGCGTCCCTCGGTTTCGCCACGCTGGAGAACATCCTCTACGTGGGAGACGGGGGCCTGGGCGTGGCGATGCTGCGCGCCCTCACCGCCGTGCCACAACATGCCTTCACCGGCGTCATCATGGGCGCCTTCCTGGGCCGGGCGCGGTTCGCCGCGGACGGGGCCCAGCGCTTCGGCCTGCTGGCGGCCGGACTGGGGTGGGCCATCCTCCTGCACGGCGCCTATGACGCCTTCCTGATGACGGAGACGGGCTTCGCCCTGCTCGCGCTGCCGGCGCTGCTGACGTCGGTGGGCTGGGGCCGGGGCCTCTACAAGGGGCTGCAGCGGGAGCAGATCCTCCTGGGCACCTCGCTGGTGACCCGGCGGTTCGCGGTGGAGGAGCCGTTGCTGGCGGAGGAGCCCGCCCCCCTGGCCGTGGGAGGCCTGGGCCCCACCCCCCTCTCCGCGGAGCTGGGCGTGGCGCAGGTGCGGCTGTCCACCCGTCCGCCTCGCGAGCCCCAGCGCACCTTCTTCTCCTGGCTCAAGCTGGGCCTGGGCGGCATCGGCTTGAGCGCCTGCGGGCTGGCATGGCTGTTCGTCGCCGCCCTCCTCCTCGGCGAGCCGGTGGGCGGCGAGGTCGCGGTGCCGGTGGTGGTCATCTGCGCCCTCCCCACCGTGCTCTTCCTGCTCCTCTTCCGCTCGGGACTGCGCGGCCCGTTCGAGACGGGGCCGGCGTGAGGCGGCTCACGCGTGCCAGATGGCCTCGACGCGGGCGCGCACCAGGCGCCGCCCCTCGGCGAAACCCGGCAACGGCCGGAGGGACGCGAGCGCCGGGCAGCGGTCGATCCACTCCAGGTCGATGAGCGACGTCTCCGCGGCCCGCCGGAAGTACTTCAGCCCCACCTCCGGCTGACCACAGAGGCCCATGACCTCGGCGGTGAGCTGGCACAACAGGGAGGCGAACCGCCGGCTGGTCGTCTGGGAGAGCGCCTCGTCGAACATGGGGAGCAGCTCGAGCGCATCCACCTCGCCCAGCACCGCGCTGGCGTAGCGGCCCACCATGGTGAAGATGGAGTCCGGATCCGCGGCGGTCTCGGCCTTGCTGCGCCGCAGCTCCTCCACGTTCCGGGTCCACCCGGCGACGCGCACGCGCAGCGCCTCCGCCGCGGTCCGGTGGAGCGGCGACGCGGTCAGCCGCTCCAGCGCCCACCGGTAGTCCTCCATCTGTCCGCGCAGCGCGCTGCAACGGGCGAGCTCGAACAGCGACGACACCAGCGTGGGCGACAAGTCATGGGCCAGACGCAGCCGCACGAGCCCCTCGTCCGCGCGGCCCGCCTCGCACTGGAGGCTGCCCAGGTACTGCACCGTGGGGGCATGGCAGGGCGCGATGTCCAGGGCCGTGCGCACGGACATCACCGCCGTGCGCCAGTCATCCGACTGGGCGGCGAGCATCGCCCGGGCCAGATGCGTCTCGGCCTGCTCCGGCGCCAGCCGCAGGGCCCGGTCCACGCTGGCCCGTGCGAGCGCGGCGGAATCCCTCTGGGCATCCTTCATGCCCATGAACATCACCCGCAGGCTCGCGATGGCATGGAGCGCCACGGCCGGCAGGAAGTCCGGCGCCAGCTCCAGGCACGAGTCGAGCATCGTCAGGGGGCCTCCGTCATGGCCTCCCCGGAAGGCCCCGTGGAGCAGGGAATCCGCCTGACGGTACAGCGCCACGGCCTCGCCCGGAGTGCTGGTGCGCCAGGCCGAGAGGACCGCCTCGCACCGCAGCTCCTCGGCGATGCGCGGCACCAGCCGGTCCTGCAGCTCGAAGGCGTCGGTGGAGGCGAACTCGAACCGGCCACTCCAGACCTGGGTGCCGGACTGCGCCTCCAGCAGCCGGACGGAGACGCGCACCGAGGGACCCGCGCTCTGCACCGTCCCCTCCACCACCAGCTCCACCCCGAGCTCGCGCCCCACGGTCCGCGGGTCACGCTCGCTGCGGAAGCGCGCCGTCACCCCGGTGCCGGGCACGCGCAGCCCGCGCACCCGGGACAGCTGATCGATGAGGGCCTCGGTGAGCGAGTCGCCCAGGAACTCGGAATCCCGAGGACCCTGGAAGCGCAGGGGGAGGATGGCCACGCCCTGCTTGGGCACCGGGGTGGTGGTCCGGAGCGTGTGGCGCGTGGCGGACGTCGAGGTGAGGGGCGCGGGGGTGTGTCCCCCCGTCACCGGCCCCGGGGTGGGCGGACCCGACAGGGTGGGCTCCCCCACGCTGACGAGCCAGTCCCGCAGCGCCCCGGCCACCTCGAGCGCGCTCGACGGCCGATCCTCGGGAGCACGGCCGAGGCAACGGTGCACCAGCTCGGCGAGGGGCGGGGGGAGGGTGGCGCGCTGCCGCAGGTCCGGAGGGGCCTGGCGCAGGCGGGCCATGGCGGCGGCCCACGGGGTGTCGCCGGAGAAGGGCACCTCGCCGGTGAGCAGCTCGTACAGCAGCAGCCCCACCGCGTAGAGGTCCGCGCGCGCGTCCACGGGCTCGCCGGACACCTGCTCCGGCGCCATGTACATGGGCGTGCCCACGGTGCCCATGGTGCGCGAGGCGGCCTCTCCCGCCACCGCCCGGGCAATGCCGAAGTCGGTGAGGACGACGCGGCCGCCGGACTCGATGAGGATGTTGGCCGGCTTGAGGTCGCGGTGCACCACCCCGGCGGCATGGGCCGCGGCCAGTCCCTCGCAGATGGCCAGGGCGAAGCGGGCGGCACGGGAGGCGGCCAGCGGACGCTCCCGG
The DNA here is from genome assembly GCF_057119385.1 of Archangium sp. Classification (NCBI taxonomy): domain Bacteria; kingdom Pseudomonadati; phylum Myxococcota; class Myxococcia; order Myxococcales; family Archangiaceae; genus Archangium; species Archangium sp. The sequence goes on from NZ_DBNGVP010000136.1 coordinate 47,659, forward strand.
GCGAGCAGCGCGCGCAGGTCCTCGCCCTCGACGAATTCCATGGTGAGGAAGGCCTGGCCCTCGTGGGTGCCCAGGTCGTGCATGCGCGCCACGTGGGGGTGGGTGATGCGGCGGGCGAGGCGGACCTCGCGGGTGAAGCGCTCGAGGGCGTCCGGGCCGGCGTCCTTGCCGAGCTCCAGCGTCTTGAGGGCCACCACGTCGCCCACGAGGCTGTCGCGGGCCTGGTACACCGTGCCCATGCCTCCCCGGCCGAGCATGCGCACGAGGGCATAGCGCCCGGCGAAGAGCGGCCCGGAGGGGGGCTCCTGGGGGGAGGAGGCCGCGGGGCGGATGACGGTGTTGTCGCCCCCATCGAGGGCGGAATCGGGGGGCGCGGAGTTCTCGGGCACGGCGGCCGCAATCTAACCCGGGGCCCCTCTGCCCGCCATTCACGCCGGGTACAAAACCCGGTCTACCCAGGGAGGGATCCCCCAGCGGCCTCGCGGGGTGTGCATACACTCGGACCCGTGACCATCCGCGACTTGTGAGGAGCATCAAAAGCCCGATGAGACGAATGCCTGGAGAGGCCTCCCACGGTGCGGCCGAGAGCAAGGGCAATGACACGGTACTTCAGGCTCGTCGATGACAAATCCGTGCCCGAACGCTGGCACCTGAAAAACCCGGTGGATGCGAAGGGAGCCAAAATTGACCCCTGGCAGTTCGATGCCGGGCGAACCTTGAACGTACAGGGAAGACTCCTCTTCCGGATGAGCGTTCCAGGCAACCCCCTCGATTTCACCGAGGCAGGCTTCGCCATCCCCGTCATCCACGAGCGGGTCAAGACACTCCTCGAGCGCCTGTACGTGCCAGAGGTCCAGTTCCTCGTGGCCGAGGTCGAGTCACGGCCCGAGCCCTACTTCGTGTTGAATCCAACCCGGCTCATCCCATGCATCGACGAGGCCAGATGCGAGCGGGTCACCCGTTGGAGACCCGAGGATGGAAGACCCGACAGGGTCGGTGAGTACCGGGTCGTGGACGGCCTTCGAATCGACCCGGCAAAGGTCGGAGGTGCCCGCCTCTTCCGCATCTGGGGCTGGCCCATGCTCATCGTCTCGGAGGACATCAAAGAGGCCCTGGAGCATGAAGGCGTCACGGGCACGGAGTTCATCGAGGTGTCCTGAGCATCCCAAAACCCATCGGCAGGAGCAGGTTCATGCACCAGCCACCTGAACGAGCGTGCATACTCGGTGCTCACTCACCCCGAAGAGGCCCTCGATGACGGACACCTGCATCCGCGATTGTCACGCGCTCGTCCCGGACGCCAGCGGCGCGCTCACCATCGCCCGTAACCAGGACATCCTGGTGCGCGGCGGGCGCATCGCGGAGATCCGTCCCACCGGTGGACCCCTGGAGCCGGGAGTCACGGTGCTCGAGGGGCAGCGGATGCTCGCCATGCCCGGGCTCATCAACACCCACGCCCACGTGCCCATGGTGCTCTTCCGCGGCCTGGCCGAGGACGTCCCCATCGAGCGCTGGTTCAACGAGTTCATCTGGCCCCTGGAGAGCAACCTCACCGAGGCGGACGTCTACTGGGGCGCGCAGCTGGGCCTGCTGGAGATGATCGAAGGGGGCGTCACCACGGTGGCGGACCACTACTTCCACATGGACCGGGTGGCCCAGGCGGTGGAGGAGGCCGGCACCCGGGCGCACCTGGGCTGGGCGGTGTTCGGCAGCAATGGGTTCAAGGTGCTCGCGGAGACCGCCGCCTTCGCCGAGCGCTGGAGGGGTGGCGCGGGGGGCCGCATCACCACCTGCATGGCGCCGCACGCGCCCTACACCTGCGATGACGGCTTCCTGCGGGCCTCCGCCGGACACGCCCACCGGCTCGGCATTGGCATCCACATTCACGCCGCCGAGGAGATGAACCAGACGAACGCCAGCCTGGAGAAGCGGGGCCTGACGCCCATCCAGGTGCTCAAGGACACTGGGGTGCTCGGCGTGCCCACGCTCATCGCCCATGGCTGTGGCCTGCTGCCCCAGGACATTGAACTGCTGGAGAAACACCGTGCGAGCGTGGGGATTGCCCACGCGCCGAAGACGTATCTCAAGCTGGCGATGGGAATGACGCCCATCCGGGCCTTGCGCAAGGCCGGAATCGCGGTGGGCCTGGCGACGGATGGCGCGGTAAGCAACAACACGCTCGATGTCTTCGAGAGCCTGCGCCTCATGACGATGATGCAGAAGCACGAGGCGATGGACCCCGAGGTGCTGCCCATTCCCGAGGCGCTCGACATCGCGACGCGGGGCAGCGCGGCGGTGTTGGGGCTGGGAGAGCGGATTGGCACGCTCGCGCCCGGCTACCAGGCGGACCTCATCCTCGTGGACACGAGGGGTGCGCACTGGCAGCCGCCCCACAACCTCGCGGCCGGACTGGTGTACAGCGCGCGAGCCAGCGACGTGCACACCGTCATGGTGGAGGGCCGCGTCCTCATGAGGGAGCGCCGCCACCTCACGCTCGACAAGGAGCGCATCCTCAACGAGGTGGCCGGCACCATGGAGCGCCTGGCCAGACGCGTGCCCGAGTCACGGATTCAGAGTTACAAACCGTGAGACGTCTTGCCCTCGGCCTCGACGAACCGCGACAGTCGAGTCACGAGCTCATGAGGCGCGTGAAGGCGACAATGCGCTCCTGAAGCGTGGAAGAAGGCGGTCGTTGAAGGGATTCGTGGAGCGATAGCGCCTGGCGAAGCATGATTCCCATGGTCCGCGCGAAAGCAGCCGGAATTCTCTCGAACAAGGGCCAGAGAATATCAAGGGCCTCGCTCATCGCCTCCAGCGCCTCCTGCCTTCGTCCCAGCTCGCTCAACATGGTCCCCAGGTTGTTGAGGCTTCCAGCGAGGTCGGGCCGGAAGGCGTCCGGGTTGCGCTCCGCCAGGGCTCTCCGCAGTTCCACCGCCTCGCTCGCCGCCTCCAGCGCCTCCTCCCTTCGTCCCAGCTCGATCAACCTGATGCCCAGGTTGTTGAGGCTCATCGCGAGGTCGGGCCGGAAGGCGTCCGGGTTGCGCTCCGCCAGGACCCGGTGGACGCCCACCGCCTCGCTCGCCGCCTCCAGCGCCTCCTCCCTTCGTCCCAGCCCGCTCAATATGCCGCCCAGGTTGTTGAGGCTCATCGCGAAGTCGGGCCGGAAGGCGTCCGGGTCGCGCTCCGCCAGGGCTCGCCGCAATTCCACCGCCTCGCTCACCGCCTCCAGCGCCTCCTCCCTTCCTCCCAACTCGCTCACCCTGCCGCCCAGGTTGTTGAGGCATCCAGCGAGGTAGGGCCGGAATGCCTCCGGGTCGCGCTCCGCCAGGACTCGGTAGACGCCCACCACCTCGCTCGTCGCCTCCAGCGCCTCCTCCCTTCTTCCCAGCTCGCCCAACCTGCAGCCCAGGTTGTTGAGGCTCATCGCGAGGTCGGGCCGGAAGGCGTCCGGGTCGCGCTCCGCCAGGACCTGGTAGACGCCCACCGCCTCGCTCGCCGCCTCCAGCGCCTCCTCCCTTCGTCCCAGCTCGCTCAACCTGTTGCCCAGGTTGTTGAGAAGCCGTGCTCTCTCGACGAGAACCTCCTGCTCCTCCGAAACCGGTAGAGCACGCAAGAGCGTTCGGGTCGCCCACTCGGCGACCCTCCGCAGTGAAACCGTGGACGCGGGGATACCAGCTCCCTCCATCTCGAGGGCCAACGCCACGTCGCCTTTTCGCTCGAGCCGGTCGGCCAATACGTCGCCGATAACGGACAAGGCCGTACGCCGGCCAACAGCCTTCGCGGATTCCAGTGCAAGGAGCGCACGAGGCTGTAGCGGACCCGCAAGCAGCCGCTCGAGCCATGGCCGAGCGACATCGGCGCTAACGGCGGAGACTCGGCCCAGCACGTCAAAACCCGTGCGGACCCCCTGGGACTCCTCGTCCGGAGGAAAGACCCGGTCGATCCAATCGTCTGGAGGACGTTCACCCTGAAGCTCCGGCGAAGCAACTCGGAGAACCATCCCCTCGCCCAGGAGATCCGGCTCCAAGGCAGGAAGGAACATGGGAGCCGTGTCGATGCGCTGCTGGTAGATCCTCTGAAGCAGGAGGAGCAGTTCCCTTTCATTCGTGGAAAGGCCATGACCGAGAAGCCGCCTGGCGACCGCCGTTGCAGCGGAAGCGTCCGCCAATCCCCCGCGAAGCGTGGCTGCGGCAACCATCTGGCGAGCCAAGGAACGCTGGAGTGAAACCGATACACCCTCTTGCCGGGCGCGTACCTGCCAGAAGCGCTCCTCATGGTCGAGGATCACTCCCATCAACGTGTTCGCCTCGAATCGGAGCCCCTCCACCGTGGCAAGCGCGGCCATGTGCAGGTAGAGCACCCGCTTGAAGCGCTCGTCGCGTGTTGAGAGCGCGACCGGCGTGTGCTTCGCATACACCTTGCCTCGCTTCGTGGCGAACCGCTCCGCGGCTTCGTGGAACACCCCCTCGTACTCAGCCGGCGTCATGGCCAGTGCTGGCAATTCACACGGCGGCGTCGCATCGAGCAGTGCCATCAAGGACGTGTCGGCATTGCGCAGGTCCGTCCACCAATCGCCCTTGTTACGGGCCAGGAGCAAGAACCGCATCCGGCGGAGTGCTCCCATGCCTTCCTGCTTCGAGTAGCGAAGAACGCGCAAGAGCAGCTCACGCAACTCGGAAAAGCTCTCCGCGTAATCGATCACCACCAACACCGGCTGTTCGAGCGACCACAACCGCTCGAACCAGTCGATTGGAACACCCTTCGGCAGGAAGCCAGCGCTCCACCGCATGGCCCTCCGGCGGCGTATCCACTCCATCGCGAGCCGCGTCTTGCCCACACCGCCCTCGGCGTGGAGCAACCGCACCGCGACGGGCGGTCCTTCGTCGCACCAGCGCTCGAGCTCCGAGAGGATCTCCTCTCTTCCCCGCTCGCGGAAGGGAACCACCTCGTAGCGAGCATTGAGGAGCATGGAGGGGGGCGGATTCTCCGGCAATGCGCTCTCGGTTCCCGGCACCAGGATATCGTCAACGCCAGGCACCACCTCCACGTCGAGGTTCTCGCGAAGGAACGCCAACAGACACTCGGCCGAAGCCCGGGCGGCGAACTCCTTGAAGTGGTCGTCGCGCCCAGGGTTGGCGAAGTCCATCACCCCCTTCATCACCAGCGTGTCGAGCTTCCAATCCCGCTGGGCGTGAGCCAGCGCACCGATGGCCGCGGCTTCCATCTCCAGGCCCAGCGTCTTGCGCATGGACTCGGAGAGGGTGCCCCAAACCGCCTCGTCCTCGACGACCTGGCTACCGCTGCCCATGGGTGCGACATGGACCTTGAAGGGCAGCAGTGCACCCGAGGGGGACGTGTCAGGGAGACTGTTGCCGTGCTTGATCAGGAGCCGATTGATGCGCTTGCGCCCCTCGCCCGTGAGCGTGAGTGTGCCGTCCTCCACATGGCCAGAAGCCCAGAGCGCCTCGATGACCTTTTCCCACTGCGGGCAACGCTCGATGCGCTCGGGAAGTGATGCGGGGTCCTCAACCCCCTCTCGCAGCTTCGCGAGCACCCAGTTCTCCTGCCACTCGTAGGGTACAGGCCGGCTCTTCCACCACACCTCCGACCGAAAGCGCGCGGCGAAATCCAAGTGCTCGAGCGCGATCTTCCAATCGTCGCGAAGATTGTAGGTCTTGAGATCCTGCTGCACGCGCTCGGGGAGCTGCTTGCCGGTGTCGTGGGAGAACAACCGCTCCGCGGCGATCACATCACCCAGCCGAGTCTTGCCGGGATGTCCCGCGCACACGCCACACATCGCGATGCATCGTGGACGGTAGACTTCCACCAGGCGCAGCAACGTATTCGTCGCCGCGACGGCGCCCATGTCCCCCGCCTGAGCAACCCCGACACGGAGCGGCCGTCCGCCCTTGCCGGAAAAACCACGGAGCGCCACCGGAAGACCCGTGGGACCCGTCTCTTCCCTCCACCGAAGTCCATCCGCGTCACTGGAGCCCACCTGAAGCACCGCCTGGTACTCCAGCGTCAACGCGGTCAGGATCAACACGTCCGCCCGGCGCACACGACCCCCTCGCAGATACGCATGGAGCGTAGCGAGACCGCGTGCGTCACAACAAGTGGAGCCGATACGAGCTGGATGCCGATGGGGCGACTCAACAGCGTGGGCTCCAGGAGAATCCCGGAGCCCAGGCCTGGTCAGCACCGGCCTCCGCCCCGAGCACGAGGACGGGGCGAGCAACCTCTCCTCACGCCACGGAGCGCACGGGCTGAGGCTGGAAGCCATCCAGGAGCGCTTCCATGAGCCGCTCCACCTGCGCCAGTGGCACGCCCTGGATGGTGAGGAGCGTCTCGCCTCCCTGGATGCTCGTCTTGAGCTGCACTCGGCCCCCCTGGGCGAAATGCCGTGAGAAGCTGTCACGCAGGAACTCGAGGCGGGCCGCATCCGTGGCGGGCATGGTGGCCCGGGACGGCTTGCGCTTGTGCTTCGCCGCCTGCCTCATCTCCTCCAGGCTGCAATCGGCGAAGGACTTCCGCTCCACCTTCCCGCCCTCCCGGGGCACCTCGATGGGCGTGAGGCCCGGGTCTCCCGCCGTGGGCTGGATGTTGGCATCCTTCGCGTAGGAGCGCAGCGTGTAGAGCTTCATCACGCCGTGCGTCCTGCACGCCTCCTCGGTGAACTCCCGGGCCACGGCGCCGTAGCGGGACAGGGTGGACTGCGAGAGCTCCTGGATGTGCTCGTTGAAGTACGCCAGGGCACTCTCGTACTTCTTCTGCTCCGCCAGCTTGTTGTCCACGACGTAGTTGTAGAGGCGGCCGATGTTGTAGTGCCCGGCGTTCCCCTCCTTCAGGTGCGTGAGGATGGCATCCCGCGCCTGCTCGAGCGTCAACGTCAGGAGATTGCTGCTTGCGTTCGTTCCCATGATTCCCCCCAAAAATGGAGAAGAGGTGAAGACGCCGCGGTTCACCACGGCAGGCCGGACACATGGCACTTTCCGGGCCAGGGGAATGGCTCCAGGAATTCGCCTACTTGCGTGAGCGGTCCTCATACGAGAGTCCCAGTTCCCGGAGAAAACCGTCCACGAGACGGGACTCCTCTCATTCCACTTGTCACCGGTGACAAGTGAAACGGAGCGGGTGCATTCCACTTGTCACCGGTGACAAGTGAAACGAGGCAGGCGCATTCCACTTGTCACCGGTGACAAGTGAAACGAAGCGACCTCCCCCTCCGCGCCCCAGGGAGGTACAACGGCGGGATGACGGAGGAGTCCACGCGTGGCTGAAAAGAAGACCTGGAAGGGCGGACGCCTGGGACCGTTCCACCTCGGCAAACGGTACAAGAATGTGGGAACGGACCTGGGCCGGCTCTACGCGGCGCATGATGTCGACACGGGCAACGCGGCCCTGGTCGTCATGCCCTCGGACAACGCGGACCTGGAGTCCTGGCGCGTCCGCGCCACCTCACAGGCCGAGCCTCCCTATTTCGCGCTGGAGGTAGAGCAGGCGCCCGCCTCGGGCCGGCTTCCAGAGTTGTCCAACATGCTCGACCTCCTCACCTCCGCCGTGGAGCGGCTGGAGAAGAACGAAGAGGCCCGAGCCCATCTCACGGGCGGCGCGGTGAGCACCTGGAAGCGATGGGTGGGGCGCATGAAGCGGCTGTTGCGCTCACCCCGCGGACCCCTGCTCGCGGGCCTCGCCGCCCTCATCCTCGGAGGGCTCCTCTGGTCACGTCTCGGGGGGGATTCCACAGGGTCTGATGGCAAGGCGCGGGGCAACACCGGTGCCGGCGCATTGGCCATGACCGACCCCCAGGCGCCCACGCTGGTGGACCTCGACCCCTCGGACGTGCCGGCCATCACCTATCCGCTGCCCGCCAGGCCTTTCAGTGACCAGGCCAAGGTTCCCTGCTTCCCCAAGTCGGGCGAGGTGGAGATCAACGGTGGATGCTGGGTGGCACTCGAGAAGCGCCCTCCCTGCTTCGAGAACCAGGCCGAATACCAGGGCAAGTGCTACATGCCGGTCTCGGCGAAATCCCACGAGAAGAAGCGACGCGAGCCGCACTCCGTACAACCGTGACCGGAGTCCCCAGCGGCATGCGCTATGGTGCGCTCCCCTTCCTGGAGCGGAACAACGCATGAGAGGACGCCTCTGCCTGCTGCTGGGTGGTTTGCTGCTGCTCGCCGGTTGTCATCGAAGCACGAGGTCCGACGAGGCCACCTCCGGCTGTCGGCACTCCGAGTCCATCTGCGGCCCAGGCACCTCCTGCGCCGCCAGCGGCCAGTGTCTGATGGACTGCCGGGAGAACCTCGCCGAGGCCTGCGGCCCGGGGATGCTCTGCAACCAGGGCACCGGGGCGTGCGTGGCCGCCCAGAAGCTCGACTGCAACGCGGTGCCCGGCCTGTGCTGGGAGAACCAGGTCTGCGACGCCCCCACCGGCTACTGCCGCGAGGCCTCCATCGACACCGCGTTGGCCTATGACGTCCAGCTCTACGACTACACGCTGCACGTGGACACCGCCGCGAGCACCTTCACCGGCCAGGTGAGCATCTTCCTCGTGGCCACGCGCGGCGGCACGGGCACCCTCACCCTCGACGTGGGCAAGACGGTGGAGGTCCCCGTCAAGGGAGGCTCGGCCCCGTACACGCCGTACACGGTCACCTCGGTGAAGAGCCGCTCCGGCGCAGCGCTGGCCTTCACCCAGGACTCCACCGCGGGCACCCTCACCGTGACGCTCGGGACTCCGCTCGAGGCCAACGCCTCCGAGGTCCTCACGGTCGCCTACCACGGGCCGCTCAACCCCATCTCCGACAGGAAGCACGACCTCTACTTCACGGGCCTCATGAGGCGGGAGGGCAAGCTGGGGCATTCGCTCGTGCAGACCTTTGGATGGCCCAACCACACGCGCCGCTGGCTGCCCAGCCATGACCATCCTCGCGACATCGCTCGCGCCATCGCCCGCGTCAGCATCGACAACGGCCACCCCGTCCAGGCCAACGGCGTGCTCGTCCAGGAGTCCGAGGGCACGCCCCAGCGCCGCACTTTCCTCCTGCGCCAGCCGGTGCCCACCTATGCCCTGAACTTCATCGCCTCGGACTACACCCGCGTCCCGCTCGGCAACGTGGAGGGTGTCCAGGTGGACGCGTACATGTACCCGGTGGCCGCGGAGCGCGCGGTTCCCCCGCTGTGGTGGACCGGAACGCTCGGAGCCATGAAGTACCTCAACGAGGCGCTCGGGCCCTTCCCCTTCGAGCGCTACGCGATGATGCAGGTGCCCTCGGCTCTCGGCGGCATGGAGCACGCCACGGTGGTGTCCATCGCCGACACCCGCACCGAGGGCCCTGATGAGGAGGGCCACGGGAACAAGCTCGTCATCCACGAGATGCTGCACCACTGGTGGGGGGACAGCGCCCACCAGGCGAGCTGGGAGGAGTTCTGGCTCAACGAGAGCCTCGCGTCCTTCTACACCGCCGAGGCGCTCGGGGTGCTCGGGGGCCGGAGCGCGTTCCAGGCGGAGCTGGACCGGATGAAGGCGGCGATCTTCAAGGCGCCCGCCCGCTACGATGACGACGCGCTCCGCTGGTCACGCCAGCCCGAGGAGGTCCCTGGCGAGACCACCAAGGCCTCCTTCGGAGCGCCCTACGTCAAGGGGCCCTGGGTCTGGCAAATGATCCGCCTCCAGCTCGGTGAGTCCGCCTTCGCCGCGTTCATGAAGAAGTTCTACACGGCCACGCGCTTCAAGCCGTACAGCACCACCCAGCTGATCTCCATGCTCAACGCCGAGAGCGCGGTGGACTTCACTCCCTTCTTCAAGGAGTGGGTGTACGGCAGGGGCTGGCCGAAGCTCGCGAGCACGTGGAGCTACGACAGCGCCCGCCGGGTCATCCGCCTCACGGTCCGGCAGACCCAGGATGTGGCGCGGTACGGCAGCTACACCTTCAGCGGGCCCCTGGCACTGAAGTACGTCTTCGACGACGCGGATGCGGCGACGGCCTCCTGCACCGGCGAGGTGACCTTCACCGGGGGCGCGCTCGAGTCCACGGTGGACATCCCGTGCACCCGAGCGCCCACCACGATGAGCCAGCCGTTCACCCGGGACCTGCTCGTCGAGCTCGTCCCGTAGCTGGGCATGGGCCGGAGATGGCGGACCCCGTGAAAACCGAAGAGTTCCTCGCGGACGCATCGCAATTCACCTCGCCCCGATGGAGGGCTGCCAGGACCAGGGGTCGAGCAGAGGAAAAGGAACTCTGGGACTACCTTTACGAGCTTCCATCCTTCATCCGGGAAACAGGTCAGGTCTATCGGTTCGAAGAACATCTCGAGGGGCTCCCTCCCACCACTCGTCCCAGCCCAAGCGCCGCTCTGCATGCGCGCACGAAGGGGAGCGCGCGACAAGCGATGGAGCTTCTCCTGAAGGTGTGGGACAAAACGGCCGAGCCTGGACAGAGGCAGCCCGTACTCGTTCTCATCGGCCTCCTCGACTTCATCGCCGACACGGGACAGGCCGATGCATTCGACGACTATGTCAAGAACCGGCTGGAGTATGCCCCGCTCGCCATGGCGTGCTTCGCGACCCGCGATGAAGCGGAAACCTGGCTGAAGGGACTCGCGGAGCCGCCGAGCCCTGCCCGAATCATCATCGGCGACGCGTACCACTGGCTCTGGAGCTCTCGCGAAGACGACACCCGCGCCATCACTCGCGATTACGTCATCGAGCCCTATCTCGAAGCGCTCACCGCGCGAGGAATCCCACCCGCGGTGCCAGCCTTCGAGAGCCGCGAGGACGCAGCGGCCTGGCTCTCGAACCACCCGATGTCTCCCTTTGGCTTCGTTTCCATCGCAGGGGAGAGCCACCTCGCGGTGCACCACAAGAGACTGAAGCGCCATACGCTTCACCCCGTGGCCTCCGCGTTGAGTGAATGGGAGGAGGAGAAGAAGCGAAGGGCCGGGGGATGACCCCGGCCCTCTCTCACTTCAGTTCTCCACGGCGCCGGAGAGGAACACCCAGTTCTCGATGGACTGGCGCTCCGCCTCGGGCAGCGGCGAGTTGCCGTTGAGCGGGTTGATGGGCATGCGGCTCCCCACGATGCTGCCGTCACCCGTGAGCTTGAGCACCAGGTAGCTCTTGTCCAGGCTGCCCGGCTGGATGAGGTTCATCGTGGGCTTCTGCACGGAGGGCTTGAGCACCAGGCGCTGGTACACCTCGCGCGAGGTGCCGAGCAGGTTCAGCCCGCCCTGCGGGTTCTCGCCACCGTGGCAGCCACCGCAGTTGGACTGGAGGATGGGCAGCACGCGCGCGCTCCACGTGTCTCCGGAGCCCGCCAGGCTCAGGGCCGACGGGTTCGCCGAGTACGAGCACTTGTTGTAGTCGATGGCCGAGCTCAGGCTCCACTGCGTGGCGTTCGGGTCGAGCCCCTCGATGAAGCACATCAGCGCCAGCATGTCCTGCACGTTGGGCGGCTGGTTGGCCAGCGGCATGCGCGTGCCGGGCACCGGCTCCTGCTCCCCGCCCCTCTTCATGTACCCGCGCAGGCGCGCCACCAGGTAGCTCTCCTCGGGCTTGCCCGGCTTGATGAGCGGCACCGTGTTGCCCACGATGCGCGCCCCATACGTGCCGTTGCGGTTCTGGTCTCCCTGGACGATGCCGCTCGCCACCAGGCCTTCCACCGTGTCGCGCTGGTTCTCGCGCACCTCGGCGAAGAGGTGCCGCCGGTCACCGAGCACCCACCACCGCGTCTCGTAGCTGGCGAAGGCCAGCTCCTGCACGTCACCCTGGTCGTTGATGAAGTTGCGGATGAACGTGCCCGTGGCGTTGATGCGCTCACTGGTCACGGGCACGGGGTCATGCAGGTGCAGGTGCAGGCCCGGCGTGGACTCGTCCGGCCGCGTCCCCCTCGGGTCCAGCTCCGGCGTCTCTCCGCGGACGAGCTCGAACCAGCCGATCTCCACCTCCTTGAAGGCCGGCTCGGTGAAGCGGAAGCGGTCTCCCAGGCGCTCGCACCGGTCGAACACGCCCGTCGCGGTTCCCGACTGCACGTTGCACGGAGCGTTGATGGAGGCCACGAAGGTGGCCGGCGTGTGCAGGTCCGGGTACTCCTTCTGGTTGTGGCACACGCCGTTGGTGCCGCTGCAGGTGCGCATCACCAGCTTGCGGTGCAGATCAATCCCCGTGGGGTAGATGAGCTGGGCCCCCAGCACATCCACGTCCGAGCCCGTGTACGCCGTCACATCCGAGGTACCGGCCGACGTGGGGCGCTTCGGGTCGAACGGGATGGTGCCCGGGTCGCCCGGGTTGGGGTTGGTGGGGCCGCAGGCCAGCGCCAGGGCGCCAAGGGAGACGGCGAGAAGAGAGCGCTTCATGCGAAGAAGTCCTGGATGGGGGCGTCGGCGGGGAAGATGCCCTGGTGGTCGGCACCGAGCAGGTCCAACATCGTCTTGAGCACGGAACGGTACGAGTACACCTGGCCGGTGGCCTTGAGGTTGGAGCGGTTCACCGAGCCGAGGCTCTTGCCGCCCTTGCCGGCGGCGGTGATGACGCCGCCCATGAAGGGCATGGACATCCACCGGGTGGCCAGGTCGCTGCCATGGTCACTGCCGTTGGCGGAGTTGTAGCGGCTGCCGCCCGTGGTGCGGCCGAACTCGCTGCCGAGCACCACCAGCGTCTTGTCCCAGTACGTCCCGCCCTCGGGGTGCTGCATCTTCTGGAGGGCCGTGCGCAGGCCGCTCACCAGCCGGTTGGCCGCGTCCATCTCGCCCGGCAGCTCCATGTCCTCGCGCGAGTGGAAGTCGTAGCCGCCCTGGTTGAGGAACACCGCCGGGCAGCCGAAGTGGAAGAGGCGCAGCGCGAGCGCCGCCCGCTGGCCCGTGGTGTCCGTGCCCAGCAGCGTGCGCAGCTCGCGGTTGCTGATGCCGTCCACCTGCTCCTGCGAGTCGGTGTTCACCCGCAGCAGCGGATCGCGGAAGATCTTCCCGTAGTCGCTCGTGGCCTTGCGCGTCTGCTGGTACGTCTCCACGCCGCCGCGCAGCGCCGTGTGCAGCCGCGCGTGGAAGCGGGCGTCCATCTTGCCGGGAAGCGGCCTGGCCCACGCCGGCAGCGTCGAGTCCGGGTCCACGCTGAAGCGCTCGAAGCCGCTGCCCTCCAGCACCGGTGGCCGGTAGGTGGCGTACTCGCCCGCGCCCGTGGCCATGCCGGCCTCGCCCATGCTGAAGGCCGGCAGCAGGGTGATGCCGCGGGAGGCTGCCTCCTTCACGCGCTCGCGCACCCCGTAGTTGACGAGCGTGAGGAAGCCGGTGGCCCCGCCCACGTAGCCCGTGAGGAAGCGCTCCAGGCCCGTGCCATGGCCACCATCCGCGCGCGCCGAGAAGGGCTCGTGGTCCACGCACGGCAGCACGCACATCTCGTGGGTGAATTCGTTGACGGGCTTCATCCCCATATCGCGCTGGGGCTTGGCGTCCTCGCCCTCCAACCACGTGGCGCGCTCCAGCAGCTTGCCCGCGCCCCACTCGGTGCCGGGCGCGCGCTTGTCCGAGAGGCCGAAGGGGTTGAACTCGTCGGCCACGTCGCTGTTGAAGGCGGTGGTGAAGCGGAAACCGCCGGACAGGCGGATGTAGATGAGGTGGCGGATGCTGCCGTGCCCGGGCGTCTGCGCACGGGCCTCTCCCGGCAGCCACAGGTGGGGGAAGGCCAGCGCGGCGGTACCCGCGCCCAGCCCCTGCAACAGGCGGCGGCGGCCAAACGTGACGGACTTCTTGTCATCGGAGTCGGACATGGGAAGGGGCTCCGGGGCTAGTAGAAGACACGCTCGGCGCTGCTGAGCAGCGCGAAGCAGTAGGGACGGGCGAACTCCTCGGCCTTGCAGAGGGTCTGGGCACACGCGGTGCCCGCCTCGCGGGCCTCGGCCTTCTCGGTGGCATCCGGCGAGCGGCCGAGCAGCAACCGGTACTGGTGGGTGGCGATCTGCTCGGCCAGGGCCGGGTCCACCGCGCGGCTGGGGCTCACCCCCTCGGGCAGCAGCTTCTCCACCGCGGCCCCCTTCACCTTGGGGTCCAGGGTGGGGTTGCACAGCTCCTGTACGAAGGACAGCTGGGTGGCGGTGGTGAGGATGCTCACCACGCGGAAGCGCCCGCCCACCACGTTCTCCGGGCAGCCGCCCAGGGTGCGCGCCAGGCCCGAGTAGCGCTCGTCCAGCTCGCCCTTGTCGTCCAGCTTCCAGCGCGACTCCTGCAGCACGCTGAAGCTGGCGACACTGCCCGACTCCAGCAGGGCCTCGGGCTGGCTGATGCGGTGATCGCACCCGGGCAGCGTGTAGCCGGTGTTGTGCGCCATGGAGTCGATCCACACCTCGGCGTCCACCTGCTTGAGGGGGCCATAGGTCCACCGGTAGCCGGAGGCCGAGGCGCCCTCGGCGGACTGGAGGTAGGCGGCGGAGGTGGCCACCGCGTAGTGCACCGAGCGGATGTCGCCGTCGTTCGCCAGCAGCCAGCGCACCAGCTCCTCGCGCACCTCGGGCACGCGCGCGGACAGCTCATAGCCCAGGTACTGCAGGAGCACCTCGTCCACCGCGCGCTCCCAGAAGGCCATGTCGCGCGCGAGGATGCGGCCCGGCGTCTGCAGCTTCGCCCACTCCTCGGGCTTGAGCAGGCCGCTCCACATCGTGGACTCGCGCAGTGCCGGGTCGCGCGCGGCGCGCAGGTCCGGGGTGAAGATGAGCTCGTTGTAGCCCCACAGCACGCTGGCGCACTCGCCGCGCGACACCTCGTCCACCTGCCCGGTGTCATCCAGGCAGCGGAAGCGGATGAAGGCGTCCGGCAGGCGCAGGCCCATCTGCGGATGGTCGTAGTAGCCCGAGTGCCACAGCTTGTAGAGGCGCGACATGTCCGCGCGCTCGTGCTCGAAGGGCGGGCGGCCGAGGAACTGGTTGAAGAGCGCCTCCGCCTTGTCCCCCGGGTCCGCGTAGCGGCGGGTCAGCACGGGATGGGCGCTCACCACCGCGGCGAACAGGTCATACGGCACCTTCCCGCGGAAGAGCTTCTCCACCAGGCGGTCCATGTCGTAGATGGCCTGGAGGCTCGTCACCTCGTTGCTGTAGAGGAAGCGGTCCGCGGCGCGGCGCTGCTGGACGAGGATGAACTCGTCCATGTCCATCAGCCGCTTCACCGTGGCGCCCCACCCGTCCGAGCACGTGGCCTCGGCCTCGTCGGCGCCGGGCACGCGGCCCAGCATGTCCACGAAGAGCCGGCGGCACGCCTCGGCGTGCACGATGGGGCGGTTGGACAGGCCCACGCCCCAGAGGCTGCGGCACAGCCCGCGGTTGACGGGGTTCTGGAGCGCCGCCCCGTTGCAGTACGCCACGCAGTCCGCGTTGCAGTCGGGCGGGCGCGTCTCGTTGGGCAGCGAGCCCACCGCGCGCGCCGCGGGCAGGGTGTCATCCCCTCCCGTGAAGTTGCCCGAGGTGATGGGGTCGCCGTTGCCCACCATGCCACCGGGGCCCAGGGCCACCTGCTCCGGCTCGAAGGTGTAGGTGGGCTGACACGCGGCCACCAGGGTGAGGACGGAAAGAAAGAGCGTCCGAGAGACAGTCATGCACGACTCCCTGCGAAAAGAGGGTGCTTCAGAGGGAGAATTCAGCTCCGAGCGACAGCCCCAGGCGCAGGCCCAGGGTGCTCCAGGTCTTGGAGTAGTTGAAGCCGGAGATCTCCTGGCTCGTGGCGAAGAGGTACTGCTGGCCAATCTGTCCGAGCAGATCCGCGCGCAGCCAGATGCTGTCGGACATGCGCCGCCGCGCGCCCACGGACGGCCCCAGCAGCCAGCCCACGCGCGGCACGCTCCACACGGACACGCCCTGCGTCTGGAGCCGGTTGATCGTCTCGGCGAACTCGAGGCCGGGGATGAGGAGGGAGAGGCCCGCGCGGCCGGCGAAGACGACCTCCGTCTTGTCGGCGACGGGCAGGCCGTACTCACCGGAGACGAACGCCTCGTTGTAGATGCCGAAGCCGAACTGCTGGCCTCCGGACGCAGCGTAGTTGCCGAAGACGCGCACGCCCGCGCCCAACCGCAGCCGCTCGCTCACCGAGGACACGGGAGCGCTCAGCCAGGCCGTGATGGACAGGAAGCCCGCCGAGTAGTCGAAGGACTCATCCAGGCGCGCGGTGTTGATGTACTGCACACCCGTCATCCGCGCCCCTTCCAGGTAGAGGTCGGGGCTCACGCCGATGCGCATGGGGCCCGAGACGAGGGGGGCCTCCTTGGAAGTCTCCTTGGCGGCGGAGCGGGACGCCGCGGCCTTCTGCGCCGGAGCGGGCCGGGCTTCCGCCACCTGCTTGGACTCGCGGGCGGGCCGGGGAGGCTCCTCGGCGGCCTTCGTCTCCACGGGGGCCGCGGGAGCCGCCTTCACCTCGGCGGCGGGGGCGGGCTCGGCGGCAGCGGGCTCGGCGGCGGCGGGCTGAGCGGCCGGCTCCGCGGCGGCGGGCTTGGAGGCGCTCGTCCGGGACGACTTCGCGGACTTCTTCTTGGGAGCGGCCTCGGCCGCCGGAGCGGAGAGCACCAACAGCGCGGAGAGCAGGCCGCAGCAGACGCGAGACAGCGGCTGGAACATGTTGCGCGAGCGGAGGGAGGGCAGCACGGGGGGACTCGGGAGCAGGAGAGACGACGGCGGGGGGACGACAGGGGGACTGCCCTCCTCCCGGGCCCCAGCCGGACACGGGAGGAGGGACGCAACAACGGTGGGCTCAGCTACGGCGGCGGCGGCGCAGCAGCGCCAGGCCGGTGGTCAGCGCGAACGCCAGCACCGGAGCACCACCGGCGGAGGAGCAACCACCCTTCTCCTCCTCCTGCGGCTCGTTGTTGCCGGTGACGGTCACGGGCAGCGTCGCCGTCGCGGAAGCGTCTCCGGTGGAGTTGTTGTCACCGTTGACCGAGTTGCCGGCGGCGAAGATCCTCACGGTGCCGGCCGAGGGGGGCGCCACCAGCGAGAAGTTGAAGGTGATCGCACCGCTGGCGGCGGGCTTGGGGGCGTTGTGGGTGAGCTCGTTGCTCACCTTCTTGATGCCCGTGCCCGTGCCGGGCTCGAGCGACGCCGCCGTGTTGTCCACGGCCACGTTCATACCGCCCTTCAGGCCAGGGCCGCCGGTGATGGTGAGCGTGTACTGACCCGTCGCGCCTGCGGCGAGCGACGAGGGGCCGGTGAGCGTGACCGTGGGCGCCGAACCGCCCGCGTGGCAGGTGGAGCACGTCGCGGCGGACTTGCCCGAGTTGCCGGTCATGCCGGCGGAATAGGCGAAGGCGGGGGCGGACAGCAGGCACGCCGAGAGGACTCCAGCAGCGGCGTACGAGGGGAACTTCATACAACCTCCATGAGTGGGGGTTCTCTTTTTAACTCGCTTCGCCCCGTCCTTCCCATGGTCCCCTGACACTTCACGGAGGCGTCACCCCTGCACGGACCGTATGGCCGGAGAAGAGCCGTATGGCCGTAAGAGTTCCCTACATCCGGCGCCTGCTGCCCCCGGGGCTCCAACATCTCACGAATGCCCACAAGGGGGCCGGGTGAGGATATGGTGCGGCCCTACCTCGTTTCCGTTGGCCCTCCGCATGTACCTGCGCAGCCTCACGATCCAGAACCTCAAGCTCCTGAGGGACGTCGCCATCTCCTTCACCCGCTCGGACGGGGAGATCCGGCCCTGGACGGTCTTCGTCGGGGAGAATGGGCTGTGCAAGACGGCCGTGCTCCAGGCCATCGCCCTCGCCGCGAGCGGCTCCTCGCTGGGCAGCGAGCTGGCGGATGTCACCTCGCTGCCGGACCGGCGGCTGCCCTCCAGCGAGCTGATGCTCATCGGCGCCGAGTTCACCTTCGGCACGGAGGGCCACAAGGCGCGCGACTACCCGGGCCTGGAGAAGAAGCACTCGCTGCCGCCCTATGTGCGCAGCTCGGTGGCGGCCAAGAACACCTGGCGCGAGCTGGTGGGCAACTCGAGGTACGTGGGCGTGGAGCACACGCGCGTCTTCGATCCCATCCGCGAGGCGCGCCGCACGCAGCTGCCGGGGTGGTTCGTCGCGGGCTACGGCGTGGCGCGGGCGCTGCCCCGCCCCAATGCCATCCAGGGCGAGGGCCTGTCGGATCCCATCAAGCAGCGGATGGCGAACCTCTTCGACCAGGGCAGCCTCATCGCCACCGGCTTCGCGGACGTCTTCGAGCCGGCGCAGGCGAAGGCGTACTCGCGGGTGCTGCGGCAGGTGCTGCTGGAGGGCAACCTGCTGCCGGGCCTGGTGGGCCTGGAGCTGAAGAGCCAGGGCATCGTGCGCACGCGGCAGGACATGCTGGAGGCCCACCGCTTCGAGCTGGAGATGGGAGGCCAGCGCATCCAGGTTCCCGCCACGTGGCTGTCGCACGGGTACCAGAGCTCCATCGCCTGGCTGGCGGATCTGCTCGGCCACATCCTGCTCGAGGCGGGCAAGCCCGTGGCGCCCGAGAAGATGGAAGGGCTGGTGCTCGTGGACGAGCTGGACCTGCACCTGCACCCGCGCTGGCAGACAGCGCTCGTTCCCGCGCTGAAGAAGATCTTCCCCCGGCTCCAGTTCATCGCCACCACGCACTCGGCGATGCTCCTGCCGGGGCTGGAGCAGGAAGAGGTGCTGGTGCTGCGCCAGGACGATGACGGCCACGTCGACGTGGCCCCGGCGCCCGCCTCGCCCTCGTGGCTCACGGGCAGTGAGCTGTTCGACGTGTTCTTCGACAAGAAGGGCAAGCCCCTGCGTGGCAGCCGGAGCCCCGCGCCCCGCAAGAAGCAGCCCGCGCCGGAGAAGGCGCGCGCCCCCAGGACGGCGGCCCGGACGAAGCGGAAGTAGGCCCGCACGAGCCCGCCCTTCTATACCGTCAGGGGCTCGGTGGTGAGGGCCTCCGAGCCGGGCGGAACCTCCGCGTCGGGCGAGTCCAGCAGCACCAGCAGGGGGATGGCCGACCCGGTATCCCCGAAGCTGGCCATGCCGCGCACGGTGCCCTCCACACGTGAGCCATCCGGCCGCTTGAGCGAGAGCGTCTGCCCCACCCGCACGATGGGCGCGCGCCGGGGAATGCCGGGCGAGAGCAGCACGCCCCGGCCCGCCAGCCGTTGGATGGCATCCACGGTGAACAGGTAGCGCTCCCCGCCTCCCGCCCCCACCTGCCGCGCGAAGAAGGTGGCCAGCCGCTCCAGCAGCAGCATCGCGTGTTGCCGCACCCGCGCCACCCGGGGCCCCTCCCGCTTCAGCAGCTCCTCGGCGGTCAGCCCCACGCGGGCCACATCCGCTTGCGAGCCGCTCACCCAGCGCTCGAACACCCCCCCATCCACCTCGGGATGGAAGCGCACGCCATAGGACCTGCCCACGCGGAACGCCTGGTGCGGGTAGCGCGCCGTGGAGACCAGCTCCTGCGCTCCGGGGATGGGCTCGATGGAGTCCCCCTGCCAGTGCAGGACGTCGAAGAACTCCTCGAAGCCGGCGAACAGCGGGTCCGCCTGCCCCTCCATCGTCAGGGACACCGGGTGCACGCCCAGCACCGCGCCCTTCTCGCCCGGGTGGACGCGGGCCCCGGCGGCGGCGGCGAGCAACCGCGCACCCCGTCCGATGCCCAGGCTCGGCCGGCCCGCCTCCAACCGGCGCGCCAGCAAGCGCCGCTCCTCCTCCCACACGGCGGGGGGCTCCCCCTCCGGGTGGCCCAGCGACTTCCCCATCACCACCACCAGGTCCGCCTCCGTGTCCTCCGGGTGCGGCTCTCTCGTGCGGACATCCAGGGAGAAGCCCGCGCGCCGCAACGCGGGGCCGAGCTGCCCGGGACCGTCCTCTTCGTCATGGAGGAGGACGACGGCGGTTCGGGGGGACGGGGAAGGCGCGTTCATGCCGGGAACATTGGCACGCGACTGACACGGTGCAGGGTCCAGAGGCGTCCCCGCGGAACTCCGGTCCCGCGCTCCATCGTCTGGGTGACAGTGCCGGGTGCCGGGGGTTTCACGGACGTGTGGCGCGGACCCCCATAACCCTGCACGTTGAATGCACATTTTGCACACACCTTGCTGCCGGACGCACCGGTTGCGTGCACGGAGCGCGTGGGCCCGAGGGGAGACGGGGTGGAACGGGGCTTGCTCTGGGAGGACCCCATCCGCCCCATTCCTTCCCCATCAGGAGCACGCGGTCATGCAACACCGAAAGCTCTGGCTCGGCCTTGGCGCTGTCGTCCTGGTCTCGTTCCTGGTGCTGGGTGGCCAGGGAGTCCGCATCTCGCGCACGCTGCCGCCCATCCCCGACAAGGTGATGACGCAGGACGGCACGGTGCTGCTCACGGGCGAGTCCATCATGCGTGGACAGAACGTGTGGCAGTCCATTGGCGGGCAGCAGGTGGGCTCGGTGTGGGGCCACGGCGCGTACGTGGCGCCGGACTGGAGCGCGGACTGGCTGCACCGCGAGGCCACCTTCGTGCTGGACACCTGGGCCCGCGAGGAGAGCCGCGCCTCCTATGCCCTGTCCCCGGCCGAGCGGCAGGCGGCGCTGCGCGAGCGGCTCGCCGCGATGATGCGCACCAACACGTATGACGCGAGCACGGGCACGGTGACGTTGGACCCGGTGCGCGCCGACGCGATGCGCGCCAACGCCGACTACTACGCGGACGTGTTCTCCCAGGGCCGCTCGGCCTACGCCATTCCCCAGGGCGCGCTCACGGATGCCCAGAAGCTGAAGGACCTGGGCGCCTTCTTCTGGTGGACGAGCTGGGTGACGTCGACGAACCGGCCCGGGGACACCGTCAGCTACACGCAGAACTGGCCGCACGAGCCGCTGGTGGGCAACCGGCCCGCCTCGGGCGTGTTGATGTGGAGCCTGGCCTCGGTGGTGCTGTTGATCGCCGGAGTGGGAGGGCTCGTCTGGTACCTGAGCGGCAAGAAGGAGGACGAGGAGCTGGCGCCGCCCGAGAAGGATCCGTTCTCCGGGATGCAGCTCACCCCGAGCCAGCGGGCCACGGGCAAGTACTTCCTGGTGGTGGTGGCGCTCTTCCTGGCGCAGGTGGGGCTGGGCGGAGTGACGGCGCACTTCGGGGTGGAGGGCGCGGGCTTCTACGGCGTGCCGCTGGCGAAGTACCTGCCCTACGCGGTGACGCGCAGCTGGCACACGCAGCTGGGCATCTTCTGGATTGCGACGGCGTGGCTGGCCACGGGCCTCTTCGTGGGCCCGGCGGTGAGCGGGGTGGAGCCGAAGTACCAGCGGGCGGGCGTCAACTTCCTCTTCGTGTGCCTGCTCATCATCGTGGTGGGAGCGCTCTTCGGGCAGTGGGCCTCGGTGCAGCAGCGGATGGGCAGCGGGGACTCCTGGTACTGGTTCGGCCACCAGGGTTGGGAGTACGTGGACCTGGGCCGCTTCTGGCAGATCTTCCTCTTCGTGGGCCTGTTCGTGTGGCTGTTCCTGACGGCGCGGGCGGTGTGGCCGGCGCTGAAGAAGCCGAGCGAGGGCCGGCCGCTGCTGGTGCTCTTCGTCATCTCGTCGCTGGCCATCGCGTCCTTCTACGGGGCGGGGCTGATGTACGGGCAGCGCAGCCACATGGGCATGGTGGAGTACTGGCGCTGGTGGGTGGTGCACCTGTGGGTGGAGGGCTTCTTCGAGGTGTTCGCCACGGTGGTGATGGCGTTCCTCTTCACGCGGCTGGGGGTGCTGTCGCCGAAGGCGGCGGTGCCGGCGGTGCTCTTCACCACCCTCATCTTCCTGAGCAGCGGCATCATCGGCACGTTCCACCACCTGTACTTCTCGGGGACGCCGGCTTCGGCGATGGCGCTGGGCGCGACGTTCAGCGCGCTGGAGGTGGTGCCGCTGGTGCTGGTGGGCCGTGAGGTGTGGGGCCACCTCCGCCTGTCGAAGCTGCCGGGGTGGATGGAGCAGTACCGCTGGCCCATCCTGTTCTTCATCGGGGTGGCGTTCTGGAACCTGGTGGGCGCGGGCCTGTTCGGCTTCCTCATCAACCCGCCGATCGCGCTCTACTACATGCAGGGGCTCAACCTGACGCCGCTGCACGGCCACACGGCGCTCTTCGGGGTGTACGGCATGCTGGGGATCGCGCTGATGCTCTTCTCGTTCCGGATGATGCAGCCGGACGCGAAGTGGAAGACGCAGCCGCTGGCGTGGGCCTTCTGGAGCATCAACGCGGGGCTGGTGCTGATGGTGGTGCTGTCGCTGTTGCCCATCGGCGTGTTGCAGACGAAGGCGGCCATCGAGCAGGGCACGTGGTGGGCGCGCAGCGCGGAGTTCATGCAGACACCGCTGATGGACACGCTGCGGTGGCTGCGGGTGCCCGGGGACGTGCTCTTCGCGGTGGGGGCGGTGCTGCTCGCGTGGTTCGTGGTGGGCCTGAAGACGGGCTGGTCGCTGGAGCGGGTGGAAGAGCCCCGGACGAAGCCCGAGCCCCGGCCCGAGCGTCTGGGAGCGGCGGCCCCGGCCCACGCGGTCGTCCAGCGCCGCTGAGCCCCATCACCCCAACCCCATCACCCCCAAGCCCAATCCACGCCCAATATCCCCTCTCCCTCCGGGAGAGGGACGGGGTGAGGGTATCGAGGTTCCCGGGTTGCCCCCGCTACGTCCCCGAAGTGAATCGGATGGGCAACCGGGTTGGCCCGTGGACATGAATCGCCCTGCGAGGCTCCCAGGGCGATTCACCCGCGAGCGAGAAGTCCCGCATCCGCGCCAGCAGGACGGAGAGTCCAACCCGGGCCTCCAGGCGCGAAAGCGGAGCCCCGATGCAGAAGTGGATGCCGTGCCCGAAGGCGATGTGCGGATTGGGCTCGCGCGAGATATCGAACCGGTCCGGGTCCTGGAACTTCCGGGGGTCGCGGTTCGCGGAGCCGATCATCGCCAGCACCATCTTCCCGGGGGGAATCACCTGGCCGAGCAGGGAGACCTCGGTCCGGGTCACGCGGAACATCGCCTGGACGGGGGAGCGGTAGCGCAGGACCTCCTCGATGGCCGAGGGCAGCAGCGCGGGCTCCGCCTTCAGCCGGGCCAGCTGCTCCGGGTGCTCGAGGAAGCACAGCAGCGCGTTGTTGAGCAGGTTGGTGGTCGTCTCGTGGCCGGCCGAGAGCAGGAGCTGGACGAAGCCCAGGAGCTCATCCTCCGTCAGCCGCTCGCCCTCCACCTCGGCCTCGACGAGCCGGGTCAACAGGTCATCCCTCGGCGCCGTCCGCCGCCGCGCGGCCAGGTCCCGGACGTAGAGGCGCATCTCCCCGGTCACCTCGGAGAACTCCCGCTGCACCCGGGCGGCCTCCTCGCTGCCCGCGACGGCGTAGCCGAGCGCCATCATCACGTCGCTCCAGCGCTTGAAGCGGGGCTGGTCGGCGGTGGGCACCCCGAGCATCTCGGCGATCACCCTCAGGGGAAGCGGGATGGAGAAGTCCGCGGCCAGGTCCATCTCCCCGCGTCGAATCGTCTGGTCCAGCAGCTCGTGGGACAGCGCCCGGATGCGAGGCTCCAGGTTCGCCACGGCCCGGGGGGTGAAGGCGCGCAGGATGAGGGCGCGCAACTTCGAGTGGCGCGGAGGATCCATGAAGACGAGCCACTGCGAGGTCATGGCGGACGGGGGCGCGACGATGGAGCTGAACGCCTCGTGGTCCTGGAGCGCGCGCTTCACGCCCTCGTAGTCGAAGACGATCCACAGGCCCGAGTGCGGCTCATGCAGCACGGGAGAGCGGCTCCGAAGCTGCTCGTAGGCGGGATAGGGATTGCGGCGCACCTCGTCGGAGAAAAGGTTCAGCATCGCTCACGGCCTCCAGGCCCGGAATCGAGGAACGGCGGGATACGGTAGGGTGGGCGAGGCATGGAGCGCTTGAACGAATCGCGGATCGGAGCGGTCATCACGGAAGCGTTCGCGGTGCGGGCCTCGACGGCGACGGAGTCGACGCTCCACGCGCAGCACGGCGCGGCGCTGCTCGTCGGACTGGATGGAGAGGTGACCGTGAGGGAGCCGGGCCGGGCGAGCGTGCGCGGGCGGGTGGTGGTGGTGCCCCCGCATCAGCTGCACGCCGTGGCCAGCCCCGGACCCACGCTCGGGCTCCTGTACGACCCGGAGCTGGCCGCCCACGTGGCGAGCTACTCACGCGGGCGTGGCGGGGCCTTCCCGCTCGAGGGCCGGCTCGGGGAGCGGCTCGGAGCGGCCCTCACCGCGCACCGCGCGTCCCTGTCCCGGCCCGAGGTCCTCGCCGGCCTCGCGCGCGAGTACGCAAACTGGCTCTCCCAGGAGGCACCGCGCGCCGAGCCGGACGCCCGTATCGCCCGGGTCCTCGAGGCCCTGCGGACACCGGGGGCCGACTGGCGTCTCGCCGTCGCGCGCACGCGGCTGTCCCCGGCGCACCTGCGGGCGCTGTTCGTCCGCGACGTGGGCGTGCCCCTCCGCACCTTCCAGCTCTGGCGCCGGCTGCTCGTCGCGGTGGCGGCGTCCGCGCGCCTCGATGCGACGAGCGCGGCCCACCTCGCGGGCTTCGCCGACCTCGCCCACTTCTCACGCACGTGCCGCCGGATGCTCGGCTACTCGCCGACGGCCTTGCGCAGCGGGCTGCTCTCCTGAGCCTCCAGCAGCGCGTGGATGCGCGCGCGCAGGGCCTCCGGCTCGAAGGGTTTCTCCAGGCAGGGCCGCCGCGTGGTCTCCAGGTGTGAGCGCGCCGCCTCGCTGAAGGCGCCCCCGGTGAGGAACACCAGGCGCCCGGCCTGCCCGGGCACCTCGCGCACCAGCGTCTCGTACAGCTCCACGCCCGTCATCTCCGGCATCATCACGTCACACAGGATGAGCGAGTAGCGCTCCCCGGCCCGCAGCCGCTCCAGCGCCGCCCGCGCGCCGCCGAAGGCCTCCACCTCGTGCTCGGGCGCCAGCGTCCGCGTCAGGGAGGCGAGCAGCAGCGGCTCGTCGTCGATGACCATCAGCCGGCCGCGAGGGCCCTTCTCCCCGGAAGTGGAGGCCCGCGCGGTGGGCTGCGCGATGGCCTCCTCCTCGGCGGAGCGCAGCACCACCTCGAACGTGGTGCCCCGCCCCACCTCGCTGCGCACGCGGATGTCTCCGCCCATGGCCTGCACGTAGCTGTGGCAGATGGACAGCCCCAGGCCCGTGCCCACCCCCACCGGCTTGGTGGTGAAGAAGGGCTCGAAGATGCGGGAGAGCACATCCGGCGTGATGCCCTCGCCGGTGTCGCTCACCGCCACCACGACCCCGCCCTGCCCGTCCTGGCGCGTGGAGACGCGAATCTCGTGCTGGCCGGCGTGGCCCTCGGGAAGGGCCTGGGCGGCGTTGATGAGCAGGTTGAGGAACACCTGGCCCAGCCGCGTCTCGTCCCCGAGCACGGCCGGCACCGGGCCATACGCCTTCACCACCCGGGCGCGGTGGCGCATCTCCGCGGCGGAGATGGACAGCGCCAGGTCCAGCACCGCGTGCAGGTCCACCCGCTGCTGCTCGCGGTGCGGCTGCACCCGGGAGAACGTCTTCAGGTCCTGGATGATGCGGCGCATCCGCTCCGCGCCCTGGAGGGCCTCGGAGAGCGCCTGCCCCACTTCCTCCCAGCGCTCGCGCTCCTCTCCGCGCTCCGCCACGTCCCGCACCTCCGCGGCGGCGTAGTGGACGTTGGAGATGACGAAGGCCAGCGGGTTGTTGAGCTCGTGTCCGACGCCAGCGGCCAGCGTGCCCACCGCCGCCATCTTCTCGGCGTGGACGAGCCGCTCGCGGGTGGCCTGCAGCTCCTGGAGACGGGCCTCCAGGTCCGCGTTGAGGGTGGCCAGCTCCGCGGTGCGCAGGTCCACATGGGCCCGCAGCTCGCGCTCGCGCAGGCGCCCGGCCCGCAGGCGCAGCCACACCCCACCGGCCACCGCCAGCACGGCGGCCAGCACGCACCCCATGCGGAACGTGAGCGTCTGGTGGAAGCGGGGACGCAGGAAGAGCGCCACCTCCACCGGAGGAGCCGCGCCGCCGTCCGCGTACTGCGACTCCACGCGGAAGCGGTAGTGCCCGGGGGGCAGACGGGTATAGGAGGCCACGCGCTGCGCCCCGGCCTCCACGGGCTCCGGGTCGATGCCCTCCAACTGGTAGCGGAAGCGCAGCCGCCGGGGAGCGCGCAGGCCCGTGGCCGTGAAATGGAGCTCGAGCCGTCCATCCCCCACCAGGAGCCGCTCCCAATCGGAGCGTGGCATCGGGTGGCCATCCACCCGGAGCTCCTCGATGAGCGCGGGCGGTGACACCATGTGCGCCTGCTCGTGCTGCGGGGTGTAGACCACGGCCCCGCGGATGGTGGGGAACCACAGCCGGCCATCCCGCGTGCGCACGCCCGCCGGGGAGCCCAGGCTGTTGCACTCCTCCGAGCGCATCCCATCCTCCACCCCGTAGGCCCGGGAGGTGATGCGAGCCCTCCTGCCCTCGGCCACCTCCTCCAGCTCCGACAGGGACATGCGGAAGATGCCCTTGTTCCCGCTGGCCCACAGGTAGCCCCGTCCATCGGCGAGCAGCTGGAAGGCGCGCTCGTCGAACAGCCCCTCGTCCCGGCTGAAGCGGTGGAGCCCCCCCTTCTTCCACCGGAAGATGCCCTCGCCCGTGCCAATCCAGAGCGTGCCGTCCGGCTCCTCGTGGAGCGCCAGCACCTTGCCGTCCAACGGCGCGGCCTCGGGCACCCACGGGGTGCTCCGGCCCTCGAGCACGTGGGCCAGGCCTCCGTTTCGCGTGCCCACCCAGAGGCCGCCCGCGGCGCTCGGCAGCAGCAGGGTGGGCTCCTGGCCGGGCAGCCCTCCCTGGGGCGTGAAGGGCTCGAAGCGCGCGCCGTTCCACCGGAAGAGCCCCGTCGGGGTGCCCACCCAGAGCGTGCCGGCGGCGTCCACGGCCAGCAGGAAGGCCCTCGGGTCCGTCAGCCCCTGGGCGGCGCCGAACGAGGTGAACCGGCCCCCGCTCCAGCGGCTGATGCCCACGCGCGTGCCGAACCAGAGGACGCCGTCCGGCGTCTCGGCGATGGAGCGGACGCGGTCCAGGATGAGCCCGTCGGCCATGCTCCACGACGTCACCTGCCCGTCCCGCTGCATGCGGCTGACCCCGCCTCCCACGGTGCCGAACCAGAGGCTGCCGTCACGGGCCTCGTGGATGGCCAGCACCATCTCGTGCGCCAGGCCCTCGGGGCGGCCATGGGTGGTGAAGGGCGCGTCCTGGAGCCGGTGCAGTCCCCGGGCCTCCGTGCCAATCCACAGGTCGCCCTCGGCGTCCTCGAGCAGCGCGCTCACCAGGCTGTCCGCCATCGGGTGTCCCTCCTCCAACGGTAGCGGGGGAGCCCCTCCGGGGAAAAGCAGCGCGAAGCCCCTGGCGGCTCGGACCGGCGCCAGGGAGCCGGGCTACGGGCCGAGCCGCTTGCGCAGGGCGTGCAGGGTCCACGCGCTGAAGAGGATGCCGAGCGTCCCCAGGGCCAGGAGCACCAGGGAGCGCTGCGCGAGGAGACTGGAGCCGACGTAGACGGTGCCCACCGCGTACGGCAGCTCGGCGACGGCCAGGACCCGCAGGTACCTGCGCAGCCCGTAGCGCGCCAGCCCGAGCACGTAGCCGGGAATCTCGGAGGGGACGGCCAGCTGGAAGAGGAGCACCAGACCAAAGGAGCTGTGCTGGGAGATGCGCTCCTCGTAGCGGCCGAGCAGCTCCGCGGACACGAGCCGGCGGATGACGGGCCGTCCCCAGACGCGGGCGATGACATAGGCGCCCGCGCCGCCGAGCATCCACCCGCACCACAACAGGAGCACGCACACGGCCTCGCCCCAGGTGTGGATGGCCACGGGGATGAGCACCGCGCTGCTGAAGAAGGCCAGCATGGCCGAGAACGCGGACAGGAGGATGAAGAGCGCCGCGCCCCAGAAGGGATGCGCCTCGATGGCGGGCCCGGCCTTCGCGAGCAGCCAGGACAGGGCGGACTGGAACGCGTCGGAGGAGGCGAGCAGCACCATCCCGCCGAGCAGGAGCAGCAGCAGGAGGATCCGCTTCCACTCCACGGAAGGCAGCTCCAGTTGGCTCGGCGTCATCGTGCTCCGTCGCATCCAGCCCTCGGGAAAGGGGCGTGAGACTCGAACAATAGTCAAGTGGGAGGCGGCCCGCGCCCCATCATCGAGCGCTCTCCAGGGCCCTCGCGGAGGAGCCATGCGGCCGGACTCCCCGGCTCCGGCCCGGTGGGTGCCGGGAAGACGCCGCCCCATCATTAGACAGACGAGACGGACGAGGCCCGAGGGGCACGGGAGGCGGCATGCGACCCAGGACGAGCGGTCTGATGGCGGGAGTGGCGATGCTCCTCCTGGCGGCCGGCTGCGAGAAGCGCGAGGCGCGAGAGGGGGAACGGGAGCGGGAGACGGCGTCGGCGCCCATGCATTCGGAGCCCGGCAGCACGAGCGAGAGCCGGCCCACGCCCCCGCCTCCGGCTCCGGCCGCACCGCCCCGGCGCGAGCCACCTCCCCCGAGGGCCGAGGCACCGCGGCCCACCGAGCCGCCGGCCCCACGGCCGCCGGACGACACCCCGGCGAGCCCCACGCAACCCCGGCAGGTCTCGGGGGAGGTGCTGGCCGTCACCGGCAACCAGCTGCACGTGCTGTCCGCGCCGGAGGGACAGGACGTGCGGATGCTCATCATCTCGGGAACCGAGGTGCGCGTGGATGGCCGGCCGGCCACCGCGGCGGAGATTCGCGAGGGCGGCGAGGTGCGCGCCACGTATGAGATGGCCGAGGGTGAGCCCGTGGCCCTGCTCGTGGAGGTGCGCAACCCCGGGTCGGCCCGGGAGCCCGAGGAGCAGCCCCTGCTGAACCAACCCCGGGTTCCGAAGAGCGAGGACTGAGCCGCGCTACCGGCTCGAGGGAGCGGGCGTCACGCCTTCGACGCGCGTCTTGCCGTCCTTGTCGACCTCGAGCCGCAGCTGCGGAGTGCCCTGGGCGTCGTGGAGGACGAGGCTCGCCACGCCCTTCTCCACGCGGAGGGGATTCGACATGGGGAGTCCAGTCGTTGAGAGGGGACGTCAGCCTAGGGACGTCCCCTCTCCATTGCTCCACGGCCCCTCGGTCCTTTCGTCATGGTTGCGCCATGACGACGGACGGCTCAGCCGCCCCGGGGCGTGCCACACTCGCCGCAGAAGCGCGCGGTGGGCTTCATCTCCGTGCCGCACTGGGTGCAGTGCACCTTGGCCGCGGCCAGTGGCTTGCCGCATTCGGAGCAGAACCTGCCTCCCTCGACGCGGGCGTTGCAGTGGGGGCAGGCCGAGGCCGCCGCCGTGCGGTGGGCCTTCATGTCCAGCGACTCCACCTGGTCCACCTTGCGTGCCTTGTCCCAGGCCTGCTCCACGGACACCTTGGCCTGGATGTGCGCGGCCTCCTCCTGGAGGTCCGGCGCGCACGACTCGCACAGGCCCCGCGACTCGTTCCAGCACGCCTGCGGGCACACCCACTGGCCACAGCGGGTGCAGTGCTTGAAGTGCTTCTTCCCCTCCTCCACCGCCTCGGCGTAGGCGTCGTCCCAGGCGCTCCCGCGCAGGGCGTCCTTCACGTGGTCGCCCGCGTAGGCCGCCCGCGACAGCGTGCCCCCGAAGAGGGAGCCCGCCGCCTTCAGGAAGCCCGCCGCCAGCCCCATCTTGTTGGCGATGAAGGGCGACATGTGCCCGTTGCGGCACTTGTCGCAATGGAACTCGAACTGGAAGCCGTATTCGTTCGAGCGATCGGTGTAGTTGCGGGTGAACTGGATCATCACCCGCAACGCTATCCGAGCCCGGGCTACTTCTTCCAGACGGCCCAGTTGGTGCCGGAGTTCACCAGCGTCCAGCCGGTGCCCGGGGACCAGTCGCCGTAGCCGATCTTCATCGCCAGGCTGCCGGTGTTGCCGGTGATGATGGCGGCGTACTTGCTCGAGTCCGCGACCTGGATGCTCACCGCGGAGGTGGAGGTGACGCCCTTCTCCTTGCGCGCCGCCATGAGGCTCTTGATGGCGGCGGCGTGGCCCCAGTCATAGAAGTGCACCCAGTAGACGCAGGGGATGCCCGGGTGCGTGAGGATGTACGCGTAGCCCTGCATCACCTTGTCGCTGGGGAAGGCCCAGTGGTTCTGGCCGCCGCTGGGCGAGCTCGGGCCCGTGTCATGGTTGTCGATGAACGTCACCGACTTGGCCGCCCACCAGCCGATGGCGCCCGAGGGCTTGCCCGCGCTGTCACGCAGCCGCCAGAACTCGTTGTACTGCACCGCCTGCTGGAGGATGCCCTTGGTGGTGAAGTCGAACGCCGTCGACTTGCCGCCCGTGGCGTCGATCCAGTTCATGAGCTGCTGGCGGTGGGCGTCCGGGTTGCCCAGGTTCAGGTCCGTCCACAGCTCGCCCACCGAGAAGTAGGGCACCGTGCCGGTGTTGTAGTTGCCCACGTACGTGCCGCCGAAGCCCTTCACGTAGTCATAGCGCCAGCCGTCGTAGCCGATGCTGGACTTGAGCCAGTTCATCCAGCCCTTCAGGTCGTTCTGCACGGTGACGTTGGTGTGGTCCAGGTCGCGCGCGGCGCTGTAGCCGTCACCGGTGTCGTAGTTGCCGCTGGCGCTCGTCCACTCGTCGCCCCGCGCCACCGACCAGGTGCCCCAGGTGGGGTTGGTGAAGTCTCCCCAGCCGGTGGTGCCCACGCGGTGGTTGACCACGATGTCCGCGATGGCCTTCACGCCATACGTGTGCAGCGCGCCGATGGCGCTCTTGAGCTGCACGTCCGTGCCGTACTTGCTGTTCTGCACGTACAGCTGCCGCGGCAGGTACCCCTCGTTGGAGGCCGCGTCGCTGGACGGCGGGAACCACACCATGGTGAAGCCGCTGTTCTTGATGTCCGAGGCCTTGCCCTGGATGACGCCCCACCAGGGGTACGTCTCGGTGGAGCGCCAGTGGAAGCCCTGCAGCATCACGTCGCTGCTGTTGCCATCCATGGGGCCCGCGTACGCGGCCGTCGACGCCACCAGGCCCAGCGCCCACGACAGGGACAGCATTCCGCCAAACACCTTCTTCGCGAACATTCCGTTCTCCAAGTGAAACGGGGAGGAAACGGACGGGCGGTTTACAGGCGGTTTGCTAGTCAAGCGAGCAACAGGACGGAAAACATCATCTAGCGGACGTTGATACTCCCATGAAATGAGAATCTTCCAGCCCCGCTGAAGCAGGGAGGCGTGGAAAACGGATGGGGCGTGCGCCGGGGGGGCGTTAGGATGGAGGAAATGGCCGAACAGTCCCCCCCCTATTGGGTCCTCATCTCGGTCCTGTTCAGCTCCCAGCCGTTGACGCCCACGCTGGCCATGACGCTGCATCAGGTCGCGTTCGACCTCTACCGGCGTGGCGACACCGTGCAGCCGGTGGCGGGAGATCTGCTCACGGGCAAGGTGCACAACCTGCGCAAGGACGTGCAGATGGGGAGCATCTCGGGTCCCGCCTTCGAGGCGGAGATCGAAACGGAGCGTGGCTCCGGCGTGGTGCGCTTCCTGCTCACCCGCCAGGGGCTGGAGATGATGGAGGCCGGGCCGCCGCAGCCGCCCGCGCCGCCGCGCCCCAGGTACCTCAACTAGCGTCCTTCAGTGGACCCGCGGCTTCTCCACGCGCTCCTTGCGGGGAGGCTTGGGCTCGGTGGCGGGGCGGGGGCGCTTGCGCGTCACCATGCGGGCGATGCCGTAGTAGAGCTGCTCCTCGGTGTACACCTTGCGCACCCCGCGCGTGCCAGGGACGTAGGCGGGGCCGGGCCGCTCCAACCACTGCAGCACCTTCACCTCGCCCGAGTACGCGAAGGCCGCCAGCACCTCCTGGGGGCAGTGCTTGAGGTAGCGGCGCACCAGGGGCCGCAGCCGGCGGGAGAAGTCCCGGCCCAGCACCGAGTGCCTGCGCCCCGCGTGCAGCGTGCCGTCGAAGCGCCGGGACATGTGGAAGAGCTCGTGCATCACCGTCTCCACCCGGGACTTGGGCGTGGAGGAGCGGAAGAAGAGCGGGCGCAGGGTGATGCAGTAGAGCATCCGCTTGCCCTTGAGCCGGACGATGGGCTTGCGGCGCCCGGCCCGGTCCGTGCTGAGTCCGCCCCGGAAGCACAGCGGCTTCACCGTGCCACGCGAGGCCCGCCGCGCCTCGCCGGCAATCACCAGGATGCGGCTGGCCCTCACATGGGAGAACTCGGGCATCTTCGCGGCGATGTCGCGGATGAGCGAGCGGATGGCCTTGTTGAGGTTCGGGCGACGGTGGGCCACGGTGTAGTCAACAGTGTACCCGAAATGCCCTTGAGACCAGCGGGAACCGGCCGCACCTTCGCGCCATGCGTTCCGCCCCGCGTGCCATCGTCCACCTCCTGACGCTCGCCGCCTGGTTGGCCGGGTGTGCGTCCACGCCGCCTCCCGCCCCCGTGGGTCCCGCCTCGCTCGGGGCCGAGGAGGCCACCGTCGCCTCCCAGGGCCTTTCCGAGGTGAAGCTGCGCTACTCCGGCCAGCTCACCAGCCCCGGCCCCGCCGTGCTGGAGAAGGCGGACTACGAGCTCGTGTCGGACGGGCAGGTGGTGCGGAGGGGCTCGGCGCCGCTGGGCGTCACCCTGGCGCCCCATGCCCCCACCCCCTTCTCCTTCCAGGCCGAGGCCGCCTACGTGCGCACGCCGGAGGACCTGAGGGCGCTGAGCCAGCGGGGGGGCACCCTGCTGGTGGCGCTGCGCGGCACGCTGACGGTGCGCGCGGGGGGCCAAGTGCGGACGCTGCCCTTCGCCGCCTCGCGGCCGGTGCGCGTGCCCCGGCTGCCGGTGGTGAAGGTGGAGAGCCTGGAGGGGGCCCGCTACTCGGAGGAGCAGGTGGACCTGCTGTTGCGCCTGGGCGTGGAGAACCCCAACCCCTTCCCGCTGCGGCTGGAGGCGCTCCAGTGGGCCCTCTCGGTGGGGGGCCGCAAGCTGGGCGAGGGCACCCGGGGCAAGTACGACACCGTGGACGCGTCGGCCACCGGGGTGTATCCCGTGGAGGTGGCGGTGACGCGGGAGACGTGGGGGCAGGACGTGCGGGCGCTCATCGCCAAGGGGACGCTGCCGTATGAAATCGCGGGCGAGCTCACGGGCCCGCTGGTGCGCGTGCCCTACTCGCTGTCCGGAGACGTGAAGCTCAACGTGTCGCGGTAGTGCCCATCTACCTACTCGGAGAAGATCCGGAGCTCTTCCCACCGCCGGAGAAGGCGGACCGGGGCGGGCTGCTCGCCGTGGGCGGGGACCTGAGCCCCGAGCGCCTGCTCTCGGCCTACTCCCAGGGCATCTTCCCCTGGTACAGCCGGGGCCAGCCCATCCTCTGGCACTCGCCGGACCCGCGCTTCGTGCTCACGCCGGACACGCTGCACGTGGGCCGCTCGCTGCGCAAGACGCTCAAGGCGGGCGTCTACGAGATTCGCTGGGACACCGCCTTCGAGGCCGTCATCTCCGCGTGCGCCGAGACGCCGCGCCCCGGCCAGGACGGCACGTGGATTACGGACGAGATGCGCCAGGCCTACGTCACCCTGCACGAGCTGGGCTTCGCGCACTCGGTGGAGGCGTGGGCGGGGGGCGAGCTGAAGGGGGGCTTCTACGGCGTGTCGCTGGGGGCGGCCTTCTTCGGGGAGAGCATGTTCGCCCACGCGCCGGACGCCTCGAAGGTGGCCTTCACCACGGCGGTGGAGCGCTTCCAGGCCTGGGGCTTCCACTTCATCGACTGCCAGGTGGAGACGGAGCACCTGGCGCGCTTCGGCGCCGGGCACTGGCCGCGCAAGCGCTTCCTCCAGGCGCTCGGCCGGGCCCTCCAGGAGCCCACGCGCCGGGGCCGGTGGACCCTCACGCCAGGGGCAGCTCCAGGGTGAAGGTGGCGCCCTGGCCGGGGCCCTCGCTCTCGCACTGGAGGGAGCCGCCCAGCTCCTCGGCGGACAGGGCGCTGATGTGCAGCCCGAAGCCGTGCCCGTCCTTCTTCGTGGTGAAGCCCTGGCTGAAGAGCCGCTGCAGGTGCTCCGGGGCGATGCCCACCCCGTTGTCCGCCACGGCGATGCGCAGCCGCTCCCCGGCCTGCTCCACGCGCAGGGTGAGCTGCTTGTCCGGCCGCGGGCTCTCCACCAGCGCATGGCGCGCGTTGCTCAACAGGTTCACCAGGATTTGCAGCAGCTTGTGCCGGTCCACCATCACCGCGGCGGTGGGGGCGCTGTACTCGCGCCGCAGCTGGATGCCCAGGCGCTCGAAGGACACGGCGTGCAGGCGCATGGCGTCGTCCAGCAGCCCGGGCACCTCCACCCGCTCCAGCACGCCGGAGAAGCGGGCATGCTCCTGCTGCATGCTCACCACCGTCTTGATGTGGTCCACGCTCTCGGAGAGCCGCCGCAGCTCCTCCAGCACCGACTCCCGCTCCTGGGCGAGCTGCCCCGAGAGCGCCGCCAGGTAGGCGGGGAACTGCCGGCCCCGGGGGTCCTCCTCGAGGAAGGCGCCCAGCCGCGAGGCATTCTCGCGCAGCAGCTCCACGGCCTTGTCCAGGCCCACGGCCCGCGAGGCGCGCAGCCGGTCCACCACGAGGTGGGCGGACACGTTCACGCTGTTGAGCGTGTTGCCCACGTTGTGCAGCACCCCGGTGGCGATCTCCGCCATGCCCGCGTGGCGCGACACGTCCACCAGGCTGCGGTGCAGCTCCGCCAGCCGGGCCTCGGCCGCCTTGCGCTCCGTGATGTCGCGGCTGAAGAGCGTGGCCCCCACCACCCGCTCCCCTTCCCAGACCGGGTTGAAGGTGACGTCCAGCGTCAGGGAGCGGCCCTCGTGCATCAGGGGAATCTCCACCCGCTGCCGCTGGCCCGACAGGGCCCGCTGGAACAGCTCCTGGAGGCCCGGAGAGGCCATCCAGTCGAGGACCGCGCCCCGCTCGAGCGTCCGGTTGTAGACGTGCTGGCCCAGGGCCTTGGCCATCTGGTTGGCGGTGACCACCCGCCCTTCCCGGTCCAGCGCCACCACCACGTCCTCCGTGCTCTCCAGGAC
Organism: Archangium sp.; assembly: GCF_057119385.1. Taxonomy (NCBI): domain Bacteria; kingdom Pseudomonadati; phylum Myxococcota; class Myxococcia; order Myxococcales; family Archangiaceae; genus Archangium; species Archangium sp. The sequence goes on from NZ_DBNGVP010000136.1 coordinate 82,630, forward strand.
GCTGATCAGCTTGCCCTCGCTCTCGCGCAGCGTCTGGAGCGCCCCCTCCAGCGCCTCCTGGGACTCCTCGCGCACGATGCCGTAGAGCCAGCTCAGCGCCCAGCCCATCAGCAGGCTGAGGCACGTGACGAGGTTGCTCATCCAGATGCCCGGGTTCTGGAAGAGCGGCCGCACCTGGCCGAAGCCGGAGTGGTAGAGCTGGTGGAAGAGCCCCGCGTAGAGCATGAGGAGCGCGGTGAAGAAGAAGCCGCGGCGGGGCCCCAGCAGGTAGACGGCCAGGGCCGGAATCAACATGCCCACCGCGTGCGACACGACGCCCGGCATGTCCACGGGCAGGGTGCCCAGGATGAAGCCCGCGGACAGGGCCCCGCACAGGAGGAGGGACGGCAGGGTGGGCGAGGGCAGCCGGCGCGCCAGCACCATCACCCCCCCGTAGGCGGCCATGCTCACCCCCACCGCCAGGACCTGCGGCAGGCGCTCCTCGGACTCATAGGTGGAGATGCCGAGCACGTACAGGCCGTTGAGCACCATCATCAGGTTGGTGGCCCCCAGCAGCACCCGGTAGCGCCAGAGCTCCCCCGGAGGCAGCTGGCGCTGCGGCTCCGCCAGCTGGGCGTCCAGCCGCTCCAGCACCCATGCTCGCGGGCTCCAGCCCATCAGCTCCCTCGTCAGCGCTCGAGCCCGCGCCGGGCTAGGACCCGGAGCGTCTCCGCTCCAGCATAGCGGACTGTGCCGCCTGCTCGGAGGCCGGGGGCAGCAGCACCCGGAAGGTGGTGCCCTGGCCCGGCGTGCTGTCCACGGCGATCTCCCCGCCCAACCGCGTCACGATGCCATGACAGATGGACAGGCCGAGCCCCGTGCCCGTGCCCACCGGCTTCGTCGTGAAGAAGGGCTCGAAGAGGCGGCTGAGGTGCTCCGGCCGGATGCCGCTGCCGTTGTCCTGCACCTCCACCGCCACCAGGCCGTCCTCGCGCCGCTGGATGCCCAGCCGGAGCGTGGGCGACTCCCGGCCCGCCAGGGCATGGGTGGCGTTGACGATGAGGTTGAGGAACACCTGCCCCAGGCCGTGCTCGCTGCCCCAGACGGGGGGCACCTCGTGGAACTCCTTCACCAGCCGCAGCTCCGGCCGCAGCGCCCGCGCCGCCATGGACAGGGTGAGCTCCATCACGTGGCGCACGTCCACCACCTCCTTGGGTGGCTCGTCCATCCGCGCGAAGATGCGCACGTCCTGGACGATGCGCTCGATGCGCTCGGCGCCCACGACGGCGTCCCCGCACGCATCCCTCAGCTCGTCCCGGGCGCGCAGTGCCTCCTCCGCGCACGGCAGCGTCTCCAGCCCGCGCACCACGTGGCGCAGGTTGGACAGGATGTAGCTCAGCGGGTTGTTGACCTCGTGGGCCAGGCCCGCGGACATGCGCCCCAGCGCCTCCAGCTTCTGGGCGTGCACCAGCCGGGCATTGGCCTCCGCCAGCGCCCGCGTCCGCTCCTCCACCATCCGCTCCAGGTCCTCCATCCGCTGGTGGCTGGCGCGCAACAGCTCCCACTTCTCGCACAGGGCGTGCGCCATCTGGCGCACCTCGATGCTGTCGAAGGGCTTGCGCAGGATGAGCAGCCGCTCGCTGGTGCCCAGCTTGCGCGACAGCTCGTCCCACGAGTAGTCCGAGTGGGCCGAGCACAGCACCACCTGCAGGTCCGCCTCCTCCCGCCACATGTGCAGGGTGGCCTCCACCCCGTCCATGCCCGGAGGCATGCGGATGTCCACGAAGGCCACCGCGTACGGGCGTCCCTCACGCACCGCGTCGCGCACCAGGCGGACGCCCTCTTCCCCACCCAGCGCGAAGTCCAGCTCGAAGCGCGTGGTACTGCTCCGGGGCGGAGCATCCCCGAAGAGCATGGACTCCATCGCATCCAGCTCCTCGACACCCTGGCCGGACCTGGCGAGGATCTTCCGGAAGTCCTGATGGATGGCACTGTTGTCGTCGACCACCAGGATCCGGCGGCACTCCCCCGTCGGAGGACTCATGGGGTAATGGGTACCACGTGACAAAAGCCACGGGCAATGTGCTCACCCGTGGCTTCCGCCTGTCCGCACACCCACATCCGGCGGGGGAGACCCGCCTGGCCGCTCATACCGCACGTCACACCCCGCGAGGCCCCGCGTGTCCACACATTCCCCCTCTCCGGAAGCCGAGCCCCCCGTTGCCCACCCTGTCGGGGACGCCATGAATTCTCTCGACGCCCCACCGCTGCCGCCCGGCACGCGCATTGGCTGGGAGGAGGTGGAGGGGGTGCTGGGCAGCGGGGGCTTCGCCACGGTGTACCGGGTGCGCAGCCCGGACGGGTACGTGTCCGCCCTCAAGCTGCTGCCGTTGGACCAGGGCCCCGAGCGGGCCGCGCGCGCCTGGCGTGAGGTGTCGCTGGGCATGCGCCTGCGCCACCGCCACCTGGTGCGCCAGCTGGGCGCGGGCCAGTGGCCCCTGGAGGAGCCGCGCTACGTGTGGGTGAAGCTGGAGCTGGTGGAGGGCCCCACGCTGGAGGAGTGGGCGCCGGGGCGCACCCTGGGCGAGGTGGTGGAGCGGGTGCTGGAGGTGGCGCGGGGGCTGGCGGTGTCGCACGAAGCGGGCGTGGTGCACCGGGACGTGAAGGAGGCGAACATCCTGGTGCGCCAGAAGACGGGCGAGGCGGTGCTGGTGGACTTCGGGGTGGCCTGGCACCCGGCCTGCCCCACGCTGACGAAGGGGATGTTTCCTCCGGGCACGCTGCCCTACCGGGCGCCGG
>NZ_DBNGVP010000137.1:0-7034 GCF_057119385.1 Archangium sp.
TGTCCCCGCCCTCGAGCCACCCAGGAAGCCTCAGCCCACCTCGAGCCCGGCGGAAGCACGCTGAGCGCTCGATAACCCATTGAATCCACGAGGGGTTCGGCTGTCACTCCCGACTGGTCGGCACCGACCGCCAGCGGCTGTCACTCCCGACTGGTCGGCACTGACCGCCAGCGGCTGTCACCCCCGACTGGTCGGCACTGACCGCCAGCGGCTGTCAGTGCTGAACGTTCAGGAGTCACAGCCAGCACGATCTCGACCCGAGCGTCGGCGCGGCTACTTGATGGCACCCAGTGGAGTGCGTGCCATCCTGGAGCACCATTGATTCCGAAGGGGACCCCGTGGAGTTCGCCGACTGCGAGGGCCGAGCCCTCCCCTATCCCACCTCGGCGCCTGATCGCAGGCCGAGCGAGGCTCCAGGCTCCAAGAACTGCTGCCGAGCGGCCTTCTGTGGCATATACCCACACCATGCCTTCCGCTCTTACCGCCTCTCAAATCCGCGAGGCGTTCCTCCAGTTCTTCGAGCAGCGCGGCCACCGCCGCATCGCCTCTTCCACGCTCGTCCCCCAGAACGACCCGACCCTGCTGTTCACCAACGCGGGCATGGTGCAGTTCAAGGACGTGTTCACCGGCCGCGAGAAGCGCGACTACTCCCGCGCCACCACCTCGCAGAAGTGCGTGCGCGCCGGTGGCAAGCACAACGACCTCGACAACGTGGGCTACACCGCGCGCCACCACACGTTCTTCGAGATGCTCGGCAACTTCTCCTTCGGCGACTACTTCAAGTCCGACGCCATCGCGTACGGCTGGGAGTTCGTGACGAAGACGCTCGGGCTGGACAAGGCGCGGCTGGCCGTCACCGTGTTCAACGGCGAGGGCGGCATCCCCTGGGACGAGGAGGCCTTCGAGCTGTGGGCCAGGCAGGGCGTGTCCCGCGACCGCATCCTCAAGCTCGGCCTCAAGGACAACTTCTGGGCCATGGGCGACACCGGCCCGTGCGGTCCCTGCTCGGAAATCCACTACCACCAGGGCGACGACATCCCCTGTGCCGAGGTGTCCGCGGGCCGCCCGTGCAAGGGCGTGGCGTGTGACTGCGACCGGTGGCTGGAGATCTGGAACCTCGTGTTCATGCAGTTCGAGCGCAAGGAGAAGGACGCGCCGCTCATTCCGCTGCCCAAGCCGTCCATCGACACGGGCGCGGGCCTGGAGCGCATCGCCTCCGTCGTGCAGGGCAAGCGCTCCAACTACGACACGGACCTCTTCCAGAGCATCCTCTCGCGCGTGAGCGAGCTGGTGGGCAAGCCCTACACCCAGGAGGGCGGAGCCTCCATGCGCGTGGTGGCGGACCACAGCCGCGCGGCCGCGTTCCTCATCGCCGACGGCGTGCAGCCCTCCAACGAGGGCCGCGGCTACGTCCTGCGCCGCATCATGCGCCGCGCCATCCGCCACGGCTCGCTGCTGGGGCTCGAGGACGTGTTCTTCTTCAAGGTGGTGGACCGCGTCATCGAGCTCATGGGTGACGCCTACCCCGAGCTGCGCGACGGCCGCACCTTCATCCTCGAGGTCTGCAAGCACGAGGAGGAGAGCTTCCGCCGCACGCTCAACCGCGGCATGAAGCTCATCGACGAGGAAGTGGCCCGGATGAAGCAGTCCGGGGAGAAGGTCCTCTCGGGCGCCAAGGTCTGGGAGCTCCACGGCACCTACGGCTTCCCGTGGGACCTCACGGAGATCATCCTCAAGGAGCGCGGCTTCGAGGCCGACATCCCGGGCTACGAGAAGCTCAAGAAGGAAGAGGCCGACAAGGGCCCGGACGGGCCCATTGGCCCGGGTGCCGCCATCTCCACCGTCTACCTCAAGCTGCTCGAGCGCCTGGGCCCCACCCAGTTCCTCGGCTACGAGGGCGTGGGCCACGAGGGCGAGGGCTCCGTGCGCGCCCTCATCAACAAGAAGGGCGTGGAGCTGACCGAGGCCACCGCGGGTGACGAGGTGGAGCTGGTGTTGGACCGCACGCCCTTCTACGGCGAGTCCGGCGGACAGATGGGCGACACCGGCCGCATCGTGGGCCATGGCGGCAAGGCGAAGGCCGAGGTGCAGGACGCGACGCGCCCGGTGTCCGGCCTCATCGTCCACCACGTGAAGGTGACCGAGGGCACCTTCAAGGTCGGTGACATGGTGCAGGCGGGCGTGAACGGCGAGCGGCGCTCGTCCATCCGGGCCAACCACTCGGCCACGCACCTGCTGCACAAGGCGCTCAAGATGGTGCTCGGCGAGCACGTGAAGCAGGCGGGCTCCGTGGTGGCGCCCGACTACCTGCGCTTCGACTTCTCGCACTTCTCGCCCATGACGCCCGAGCAGCAGGAGCAGGTGGAGGACCTGGTCAACGGCTGGGTGCGCGAGAACACCGAGGCCCAGACGCGCGTGATGAACCTGGAGGACGCGAAGAAGTCCGGCGCCGTCGCCATGTTCGGCGAGAAGTACGGCGAGACGGTGCGCGTCGTCACCGTGCACCCGCAGTCCACGGAGCTGTGCGGCGGCACCCACGTGCGGCGCAGCGGCGACATCGGCCTCTTCAAGCTGGTGAGCGAGAGCGGCGTGGCCTCGGGCGTGCGGCGCATCACCGCCGTCACCGGCCTGGGCGCGCTCCAGTACGTGCGAGAAACAGAGCGCGAGCTGAAGAAGGCGGCCGAGCTGCTGAAGACCTCGCCCAAGGACCTGGTCAAGCGCGTGGAGGCCACGCAGAAGCGCGTGAAGGACCTGGAGCGCAAGATCGAGGAGGTGGCCGTCAAGGCGCAGGCCGGCTCCAGCAAGGACCTGCTCGAGCAGGCGCGCGACATCAACGGCATGAAGGTGCTGGCCACGCGGATGGATCCGGCGGACCCGAACGTGTACCGCGGGCTGGCCGACCAGCTGAGAGATCGCATCAAGTCCGGCGTGGTGGTCATCGGCGGCGAGAAGGACGGCAAGGTCGTCCTGCTGGTGGCGGCGACCAAGGACGTGGTGGCCAAGGGCATCCACGCGGGCAACCTGCTCAAGGAGATGGCCAAGGAGGTCAACGGCCGCGGCGGTGGCAAGCCGGACCTGGCCCAGGGCGGTGGCGAGGATCCCTCGCGCATCTCCAACGCCTTCGACAAGTTCTACGAGCTGGTGAAGGGGACGACCCTCTCATGAGCCCGAGCACCCGAGGCCTCGCGGTGCTCCTCTGCGCGGCGGCCCTCTTCGGGGGCTGCAAGAAGGAGGAGCCCGCGGCGAAGGACGACCGCACCCTGGAGAAGCTGCGCCAGGAGGTGGACCGCGTGAACCAGGGCGGGGCGCCCTCCGGCGCGCCCGACGAGACCGACCCCAACGCCCGGCTGGCGGGACTCGCCGCCGGCCAGGACCAGGAGAAGCCCCGGACGTACACCCTGCCCTCCAAGCAGAAGGTGAAGGTGGACACGCTCGAGCTCCAGCCCACCGGGTTGGAGTCGCTGCACTCCCTGCGCGGCACGGGCAAGGTGGCGCTCACCACCGACGAGCTGTTCCTGCGCGTGAAGCTCGACGCGGAGAACGTCGGCGAGAGCGCCGTGCACGTGCCCTTCTCGACGGTGCGGGTGGTGGACGCGGGGGGCAAGGAGTACCCCCTGGCCCGTGATGCCCAGACCGTCGCGGGGACGCGCAAGCTGGACCGCACCTGGGAGAACGAGCAGCGGGACTCGGTGGACCTCATCTTCGAGGTGCCGCCGGACGCCATCGCCCCGGGACTGTCCCTCCTGATTCCCACCAGCAGCGGCGAGGACGCTCGCATCCCGCTGCAATGAGGCCCTTCGGGAGACGGTGACGCACGGTGACGGTCGGGCCCAAGCTGATCCCGCTGCGCATCCGCCTCCCGTACGCGACGGAGGAGGACTTCGTCGAGAAGTACGGCTCCAACGTCGCGCGTGGGGGCCTCTTCATCGCCACGCGCTCGCCCAAGCCCGAGGGCACGGGACTCGCCTTCGAGCTGGTGCTCGCCGATGGGGGGCGCCTGCTGCGCGGCGAGGGCCTGGTCGTGAAGGCCCAGGCCGAGGGCCCTCGCGCCGGCATGACCGTGCGCTTCGTGCGCCTCGATGCGTACAGCAAGGCGCTCATCGACCGCATCCTCGCCCGCCGCAACCACGGCTCCGAGAGCACCGCCAGGACGCATGACGCGGCGGCCGGTGCTGGGAACACCGCCGAGGTGCCCGAGCCTCTCGCGAGCCCGCCCGTCGAGACGCCCCGCGCGGAGGAGCCCGCGCCGCTGGAGCCGGCTCCACGCCCGGAGGCCACAGCGGGCGCTGCGAAACGCGGCCGGCCCGTCATCTCCGCGGAGGCGCTCCGCAAGCAGGCCGCGACGCCATCCGCGCCCATCGCGCCTCCACCAGCGGCCAGCCCCGCCGCTCCGAAGCCCGCTGCGCCGGCCCAGGCGACTCCGAAGCCCGCCGCTCCCAAGCCCGCCGCGCCAAAACCGGCGGCCCCGAAGCCCGCCGCTCCGAAACCGGCATCGCCTGGCACGACGGCCGCTCCCAACTCGCCCGGGCCAGCCAACGCTCCGGGAGCCGTATCACCGGCACCGGCTCCTGGTCCGGCGAAACAGACGGCTCCTGTTGCGCAGACCCGTGCGCCAGAGCCGAAGACGCCTGCGCCCGCTCAGGCGATGCCTCCGGCCTCCGCGAAGCCAGCCGCGCCCTCCGCCCCGCCCCGGACGCCTTCGCCCAAGCCGGCCGCGCCTGCTTCGCCAGAAGCGGTGACGCCTCCCACCGCCATTCCCGCGCGACAGGACGCCCCGCCCACGCCGAAGCCGGCCGCGTCTCCTCCGCCAGAGGTGGCGACTCCCGCCGCCGCCATTCCCACGCGACAGGATGCCCCACCCACGCCGAAGCCAGCCGCGCCCTCCGCGCCCGCTTCCGCGAGAGTGCCCACGCCCGTGGAGATTCCCACGGCTGCCTCGCGGCCCACCACCCAGGACCTCATCGCCAACGCCGTCCTGGATCATCTCGCCCCCGACGAGGAGCTGCTCTCTCCAGAGAGCATCATCCTCGAGCCCGAGCCGCTCACGCCCGCCCCACCCGTGAACGAGGCCCCCCCGGCTCCCGCTCCGGTGGCTCCTCCCGTCTCCGTGCAGCCGGAGCCGCCCGTCGCCGAAGTTCCGGCCCCGGCCGCCCCCGCCCTCCCCGAAGCGCCCGCCCCCACGCGTCCCCCGGAGGCTCCCGCTCGTCCGGAGACAGCCCGCGAGGTGCCGCCTCCCGCCGAGGAACCCCGCCGCCCCGTCTCCGCCGAGATCAAGGGCCGCCGGCGCGCCATCCTCGACGTGCCCGTCTCCATGCCCGTGGTGGCCGCCCACCCCGAGGTGGTGCTCGGCATCGACCTCGGGACCTCGCAGGCGCGCGTCGCCGTCCACCACCAGGGCACGCTCCAGCTCATCCCCCTGGGCGAGGCCAGGGCCCTTCCCTCGCTCGTCGCCGTGGACGCCTCGGGCCAGCTCCTCGTGGGCGCCGCCGCCCGGGCCGAGGCCGAGCGCTCCCCTCGCCACGCCGTCCACGGACTGCGCCGCTTCCTCGGCCTGCGCGCCCGCTCACCCCTGGTGCGTGCGCTCGGCGGTCCCCTGCCCTTCCCCATCTCCGCCGGCCCCCACGGCGACGCCAGCATCGAGCTCCACGGCCGCGGCCACCTCCTCCCCGAGCTCGCCGCCCGGCTCCTGCGCGAGCTCAAGTCCGCCACCACCACCTTCCTCGGCCACGAGGCCACGCGCGCCGTCCTCTGCGTCCCCGCCCACTTCGACGACCGCCAGCGCGCCGCCATGCGCGAGGCGGGCTCGCTCGCCGGGCTCGACGTCCTGCGCATCCTCAACGCGCCCTCGGCCGCGGCGCTCGCCTTCGGTCATGAGCGGGGACTCGCCCGCAAGCGGCTGCTCGTGGTGGAGCTCGGCGGCGGCGGCCTCGACGTGTCCGTCGTCCAGCTCACCGGGGATGATCTCGAGGTCATCACCACCGGGGGAGATCCCACCGTGGGCGGCATGGACTTCGACGCGCGCATCGCCGAGGCGCTCGCCAGCGAGCTCCAGGCCCAGGGCCTCCCGCGCCCCGAGCACCCCGCCGACTGGCTCCCCCTGCTCACCGCCGCCGAGGCCGCCAAGGTGGCCCTCAGCGAGCGCGACGAGGTCTCCGTCCCGCTCCCCGGCATGCAGGCTCCGTTCTCGCTCAACCGCGAGCGCCTGGAGGCCCTCACCGCGGACCTCGTGCAGCGCATCACCCTCGTCGTGCGCCACGTGCTCGAGTCCAGCGCGCTCTCGCCGCAGGGGCTCGACGAGGTGCTGCTCCTGGGAGGCCAGGGCCGCTCGCCGCTGGTGCGCCGCCGGCTGGAGGAGAGCCTGGGCGTGCCCGTGCGCGCGGACCTGGAGTCCCCCCACGACGCCACGCATTCCGTGGCGTTCGGCGCGGCGCTGGTGGGCCAGGGACTGCTCGATGCGGCCGCGGGCAAGCCCGGCGCCACCGTCTCCGAGGTGCTCTCCGTCCCCATCGGCGTGGCCGAGCGCGGGGGCACGCTGCGCCGCGTCCTCGAGCGCAACACGCGGCTGCCCGCGGAGAAGACGCTCGTGCTTCCCGTCACGCCCGGGCCGCTCACGCTCGCCCTCTTCCAGGGGCCCTCTCCGGTGGCCGCGGAGAACGAGTACCTCGGCACGCTCGCCTTCACCGTCGAGCGTCAGGGCGAGGCCGAGGTGCACTTCAGCCTCTCGCAGGACGGCATCCTCTCGCTCGCGGCCACGCTGCCCGGCGTGAAGCGCCACGCCGTCACGCTCGCCCTGGACATGCCCGAAGACGCGGAGCTGGAGGCCGTCATGGCCCGCTCGCCGCTGGAGGGCGAGCCCGAGGCGCGTCCGGGCGGTCTCCTCTCCGGCCTGCGCAAGCTCTTCGGCCGCCGCTAGCCCGGATTATTCACCAGGGCTTGGCGAGGAGCCGCGAAGCAGTCGTGCGCAGGACCCGGGGGCACAATCTGGCCCGTTGCCCCTATCTGTCAGGTGAGCGGCAGTCAGGTTGGCAAAGGGG
>NZ_DBNGVP010000138.1:0-76359 GCF_057119385.1 Archangium sp.
GGTAGCGCGGGTTCTCCAGGGGCCACTGCCCCGCGCCCAACTGGCGCACGAGGTTGGGGTGGTTCAGGCGCGCGCCCAGCGCCATCTCCCGCCAGGCGCGCTCGGCCCGCTCGGGGCCCTGGTCCAGGGGCAGCACCTTGAGGGCGGACACGTAGCCGCTTTGGCTGCGCACCCGGTACACCGTGGCGAAGCCGCCACGGCCCAGCACCCCCTCCACCACGTCTCCGCCAATGCGGGTGCCCACCGGCAGCGGCGGCGTGTCATCGGGCGGAAGCAGGGCGGCCACCACGCCGCGGACAATGGGGTGCTCGGGACTGGGGACGGGCGGATGTGTGGACACGCGGGGCTTACCTCGGAGGACCTCAACGTATCAGGTCACGCAGCCCGGCTGGGGCCCCGTCCTTTCCACCACTCGAGGATGGCCCTTCGTGCGTTTGCCGGCGGACTCAGGAGCGGTGGCGCTCGGCCTCGCGGTAGAGCTGGGTGAGGGAGTAATCCAGCAGCGACTGGCGGGAGCGCAGGTAGCGCCAGGCGCGCTTCATCGGCAACCAGACCCGGCCCCCGGCGAGCACCTGGGCCTCCATGAGCTTCTTGCGCGGAATCCACCGCCCGTCCAGGTGCTCCACCAACACCTCGCCCAGGTAGGCCCCCACGGCGGGCACCAGGTGCTCGTCGATGGCTTCCCTCGAGCGCCCCCGGGTGAAGTCGTCGCGCCAGAAGTAGGCGTCCACGTCCGTGAGCGACTCGGGGGTGGCCTTGAAGACGGAGGGCACCGGGGTGTGCAGCAGCGCCACCAGGTGCTCGGCGTGGAGGCGGTATTGCTCGAGCACGCGCTCCGGGTCCGCCACGTCCGGGGGCAGGGCGGCGTCCAGGGGCAGCCACTCCTCGGGCTCGGGCGGCCGCCAGGCGTTGAGCCCGGCGATGGTGCGCTGGCGCTCGTGGACGGCCGCCGCGTCCACCACGCGCGAGAGCAACGGAGCCAGGTCCGGAGGAAAGCGCGGCTCCACGGGGGCCAGCGTGGCACTGCGCTCGCGCAGGGTGCGCAGCACGGTGTCGAAGCCGAGGTCCGGCCGCAGGTGGGCATGTGCCCGGGCCTGGGCCATGCGGGCTTCCTCGCTGGCGAAGTCCGCCGCCGTGGGCCAGGTCACCAGCAGCACGCAACCATTGGGCAATTCCTCCACCCGCCATGCCGGCGTGGACAGCATGCGCTCGCGGCCCACCTCCTCCACCAGTCGGGGGCCGAAGACGTTCAGCCAGAACACCTCGTAGATTTTGTCGAAACCGTCTCGGAAGTAGGTCTGCTCATCACGGCCGAAGCGAGGATCTCCCGCCAGCACCCTGTCCGCATCGCTGTGGGCCACGGCATGGGAAACCGGGTAATGAGAGGCCCACGCACGCACCATCTCCACGAAGTGCAGGCAGCGCTGCTCATCCGCGAAGAAGGAGAGCGGCTGCACGCGGAGGAAGACCTCCAGTCCGGGAGGCTTGCGTGAGAGCCAGAGGTCGAAGCAACCGTCCAGGGCGGGCCACTCCGTGCGGTAGAGCCCGATGAACGTGTGGTTTCCCTCTCGCCGCTCTTCCAGGGCTTGGAAGAAGGAGGGACGGGAGTATTTTCGCTGCCGCTTGCCATTGACAACGTCCGGCATCCACCCCTCGGCGTTCTTCTCGAATGCATCCAGGAATGGCTCCAGCCTTTTCTTCAACGCGATCCGTGGCTTGCTGGCCCCTTCGAACGTGAGCAGCAGGCTGTCCTCCGGCTTCAAGTCATGCACGCTCAGCACCTTCATCGGAACAGCACCTCCACTCCTGGGACTGTCGCCTTGGTGGCGTGCAAGGCCTCCCTCATGATGCGCTCATCCCTGGGCTTGAGCGCGCCGCCCTCGTAGATGAGGCGGACCCGCCGCACCTTCACTCGGCCCTCGAGCCCAGGACGGCGGATGTTCAGCGTCTCGCCGTAGTACGCCAGGGCCGCCCTCGCGTCCGCGATCATCTGTGCTCGCACCGCGCCATAGTCCATCCCCGAGAAGTCGCGGCTCTTCTGGAGGCCGCGCGCATCGTGGCCCGGCACAGCCGCTCCCAGGTCACCATGTCGCGCACCGGGCCGGTCTCGGGCCCACACCCCCAGCAGCACCAGCGCCATCAGCGCCAGGAGCAACGAGCCCGCACCGCTGCCGACAGCGCTCCCACGGCTGGGAGGTACACGGCTCTTCACCATGAGGGCGTCCCCGGAAGACGAGTTGCCCAGAGGATACGAGTGCCCACTGAAGGAAAGGTGCCGACGCTTTGGACTGTGCACCGGCGCACGCCTTGGCGAGTCTTGGGCCCGTGAACACCCCGCCCGACACCCTGCCCGACCCCGACGCGCTCCAACCGCTGCTCTCCGCCGCGCTGGCCCTGCCCTCGCTGAAGCCCCAGGCGGCCCGGCTCGAGCGGCTGCGCCAGGACTACGCGCGCGGCCTGGAGCGCAAGGACGCGCCCCTCACCGTGGCCCTGGTGGGCGCCACCGGCGCGGGCAAGTCCACCCTGCTCAATGCCCTGGCCGGACAGGCGCTCGCGCGAGAAGGAGAGGACCGGCCCACCAGCACCGCCGCCACCGTCTTCGCCCCCGAGGGCGCCGGGCTGGAGGACCTGGCCCAGGTGGGCGCCCGGGTGGTGCGCTACACGCCGGGCCCGCGGGGCATGTGGAGCGGCCAGGTGTTCATCGACACGCCGGACCTCAACAGCGTGGCCACCGTGCACCGCGAGGTGGCGCGCGCGGCCCTGGAGCGCGCGGACGTGGCGCTGGTGGTGATGCACCGGGGCAGCGTGGCCGAGGCCACCCAGGCCGAGTTCCTCGCCGGCTTCGCCCGGCGCCGCGCGCTCGTGTTCCTCATCAACTTCGCGGACGAGCTGTCGGCCGACTCGCGCGAGGCCCTCAAGTCCCAGGCGCGCCGGCTGGCCGCGGAGCAGTACGGGCTGGCGCTGGAGTCGGTGCCCGTCTTCGCCATCAGCGGCCGGGCGGCGCAGCGGGGACAGGACCCCTCTGGCGAGTTCGGCGCCTTCCTCTTCCACCTCAAGTCCCTGGGCACGCAGGCGGTGGCCGAGCGGGTGCGGCGCTCCAACGCCCGGGGCGCGCTGGAGGAGCTGGCCTCACGGGTGGAGGCGGCACTGAAGGAGACGGAGGACACGCTGGCCCGGACGCGCACGGCGCTGGAGTCGGGCCTGGCGCGCACCTCGGAGGGACTGAGGACGGACTTCGAGGCGCGGCTGGAGCTGGCGCAGGGCCACCTGGCCTCGGAGGTGCGCACCCAGGCGGCGGGGCGCTTCTGGGGCCCGGCGGCATGGGGCATGCGGCTGTCGTACGTGGGGGCGGGAGGCCTGGGCGCGGCGACGCTGCTCGCGCGGCGCAGCCTGCCGGTGGGACTGGCGGTGGCGGCCACCTCCACGGTGCTGGACGCGGTGCGGGACAAGACGCGGGCCCGCGCGGCGGAGACGGCGGTGGTGGAGCCCTTCGAGGACGACATCGCGGTGGAGGCAGCGGCGCGCGCCGCGCTGACGGAGGCCCGGAGCCTCGCGCACGCGAGCGGCCTGTCCCCGGAGTCCCTGGGCCTGCCGGACGTGGACCTGGTGCTGGCGGAGCTGAAGTCCGCGCGGGCGAGCGCCTGGCGTTACACCGTCACCACGGCGGTGGGAGAGACGGTGGCCCGCTGGTGGCGCACGGCGCGCTGGCTGCTGCTGCCGCTCATCAACCTGCCCCTGCTCGCGCTGCTGGGGCACGTGGGCTACCGCGTGGTGCGCGCGTACGTCGAGGGCCCGCTGCTCGGCCTGGACTACTTCCTCAACGCGGGAGCCCTCTTCGCCCTGCTGGCGGGGGCCGGGGCGCTGCTGGCCTCGGCGAGCCTCGCGGGCACCACCCGGGGCGTGCGCCGCGCGGGCCTCGAGCACTTCCTCACGCGGCTGGGCGCGCTCGGCACCCGGCTGGGAGAGACGGTGCAGGACAGCCTGCGTCCCCCGCGCGAGGCCGCCCGCGCCCTGCTCGCCCTCACCCGGACGGCTCACACCGCCGTCCAGCCTCCGTCCACGTCGAGCACCATGCCGGTGGCGTAGTCGCACGTGGCCAGGAAGAAGGCCGCGTCGGCCATGTCGTGGGCCGTGCCCGGACGCTTCATGGGGATGTTGTTACGGTCAACACTGTTCCTGTACCGCGGACGGGGATAGGCGAGGAAGCAACCGTGCCCATCATGTCGGGAGTGTTGCCCCACAACGGACACGGAAGGCTCCCTGGGGTGCAGGTGGATGGGGATGGGCGGCTGGGAGGCCGGTAAAGCCAGAAGAGGGACATCCCATGTGCGAGCCCGCTGAAGCACGCCGCTCCCGCATTCACTGACAGCCCGGGCAGGAGCAGCATCCCCGGCACTCCATCTCACATTCAGGGCATCGGCCGGCACGAGGCCGATGCGGCAGGAAGCGTGCGTTCCCGTCTGGGAATGCCGCCTCGGGGGGTTGGCCAGACATGAGCAAGCACGCGAGCAGTGCCCTGCGCACCACGCGCACGGGCCTGGAGCCGGTGTCCCTGGAGGGGGGGCTCGCACCGGGCACGCGCATCCAGCATTACGAGCTCATCCGCGAGCTGGGCAGCGGCGGCATGGGCACCGTCTTCCTGGCGCGTGACACGCGGCTGGGCCGGCGCGTGGCCATCAAGTTCCTGCACACCGAGGACCCGGATCTCACCAAACGCTTCATCCTCGAGGCGCGGGCCACGGCGCGGTGCAGCCACGAGAACATCGTCATCATCTACGAGGTGGGCGAGCACCAGGGCAGCCCCTTCATGGTGCTGGAGTACCTCCAGGGCCAGCCGATGAAGAAGCTCATCGCCGGCCAGCGCCTGCCGCCCTCGCGCGCGGTGGAGTTGATGGTGCCGGTGGTGCGGGCGCTGGCGTGCGCCCACGAGCAGGGAATCGTCCACCGGGACCTCAAACCGGAGAACATCCTGGTGACGGACTCGGGCGCCATCAAGGTGCTGGACTTCGGCATCGCCAAGGTGCTCCAGGGCGAGGAGCCCTCGGTGGGGGCCGCCACGGACACCTTCGTGGGGCTCATCGAGGAGGATGGCGAGGAGCTCACCCGCCGCGGCGCCATCCTGGGGACCATGGCGTACATGTCCCCGGAGCAGTGGGGCAACGGGGTGGCCATCGATCACCGCACGGACATCTGGGCGGTGGGCATCATGCTGTTCCGGATGCTGGCGGCGCAGCACCCGCTGGGCAGCATGGGGGGACCGCAGCTGGCGGTGACGGCGCTGCTCGACGAGCCGATGCCGCGCCTGCGCGAGGTGATACCGGACGCTCCGCCGGAGCTGGCGGCCATCGTCGACCGGTGCCTGCTCAAGCACAAGGAGGAGCGCTTCCCGGATGCGCTGTCGCTGCTGCGCGCCCTGGAGCCCTTCCTGCCCGGCCGCTACAACCGCGAGCAGCGCATCGACGAGAGCCCGTACGCGGGCCTCAGCTCCTTCCAGGAGGCGGACGCGGACCGCTTCTTCGGCCGCACGCGGGAGATCGCCGCGCTGGTGAACCGCATCCACGACCGGCCGCTGCTGGCGGTGGTGGGACCCTCGGGAACGGGCAAGTCGTCGTTCGTGCGCGCGGGCCTGGTGCCTGTGCTCAAGCGCTCGGGGACACCGTGGGAGGCGCTGGTCATCCGGCCCGGCCGCAATCCGCTGTCGGCGCTGGCGAACATGATGGCGCCGCTGGTGAGCTCGTCGGACTCGGTGGAGCAGGACTTGAAGGAGCAGAAGCTCCTCATCGAGCACCTGCGCAACGAGCCCGGCTACGTAGGCAACGTGCTGCGCAGCCGGGCGAGGCGGACGCAGCACCACATCCTGCTGTTCGTGGACCAGTTCGAGGAACTGTACACGCTGGTGCCGGATGCGAAGGAGCGGCTGGCGTTCACGGCGTGCCTGTCGGGCATCGCGGATGACGCGACCTCGCCGATCCGGGTGGTGCTCTCCATCCGCTCGGACTTCCTGGACCGGGTGCCCGAGGACGAGGGCTTCATGGCGGAGCTGAGCCAGGGCCTCTACTTCCTCACGCCGCCGAACCGGGAGGGGTTGCGGGACGCACTGGTGCAACCGGCGGAGCGGGCGGGCTACCGGTTCGAGTCACCGGCGATGGTGGACAACATGCTGGAGCACCTGGAGTCGACCCAGGGCGCGCTGCCGCTGCTCCAGTTCGCCGCCACGCAGCTGTGGGAGTCGAGGGACCCGGCGCGCAAGCTGCTCACGACGAGCGCCTACGCGGCCATTGGAGGAATCGCGGGGGCGCTCGCGAGCCATGCCGACAGCGTGCTCACGGGGATGACCACGCAGGAGCGGACGCTGGTGCGCGCGCTCTTCCTGCGGCTGGTGACGCCCGAGCGCACCCGCGCGCTGGTGTCGGCGGACGAGCTGCGTGAGCTGACGAAGGACACGGGGGAGATGCAGCGGCTCATCGACCACCTGGTGCAGGCGCGCCTGCTGGTGGTGCAGACGGGAGGCGGGGCCACGGGCGCGACGGTGGAGCTCGTCCACGAGTCGCTCATCCACAGCTGGCCCACACTGAAGCGCTGGCTGGACGAGGGCCAGGAGGACGCGGGCTTCCTGGAGCAGCTGCGCAACGCGACCCGGCAATGGCAGGCGAAGAACTTCGACGGCAACCTGCTGTGGCGCGGCGAGATGGTGGAGGAGGCCCGGCGCTTCCAGCGCAGGTACAGGGGGGAGCTGCCGCAGTTGCAGCGAGACTTCCTCGAGGCGGTGTTCGCCCAGGAGGTCCGGTCCACGCGGCTGAAGCGGGCGCTGGTGGTTGGCTCCACGGTATTCCTGGTGCTGCTGGTCATCGCCGCGGCGGTGGCGCTGGTGATCATCCGCACCTCACAGCAGGAGGCCGAGCGCCAGGCGGAGGTAGCACAAGCAGCCGAGGCGGTGTCGCGCAAGGCGGAGATCATGGCGCGCGAGGCCGAGGCAACGGCACGCGAGGCCGAGTCGCAGGCCAAACAGCGTCTCGCCGAGGTCCAGACCAAGGAGCTGGAGCGCCTGAAGGCGCAGCAGGAGGCGGAGGAGTTCAGTGAACAGCTGGAGCGAGCCAACAAGAACCTGCTCGGGTCGAACAGCAAGCTGAAGTCAGCGCTGAGGAGCGCCAGGTTGGCTCAGCTGCGGGCCAAAGCCGCCAAGAAACGCGCCGAAGAGATGGCCCTGGAGGCGCGCCGGGCCAGGGATGAGGCCCAGAGGCTGCTGCAACGCGAAAAGAAACGCGTCGAAGAGCTGGAGCGGGACATCGGCGAGTTCATCAAGGAATTGAAGGACTGAATCGAGGGTGACCATGAGAAACCTCAGGAGAAAGACCAGACTTGGTCTTGGCATCGTGGTGACCGTGCTCGCGCTGTGGACAAATGGGGCGACCGCGCAGACCCAACAACTCGTGGGTGGGGCGAGCCACTGGGCCCAAGGTGTCAGTCAGGAGGACCAGAAGACCGCGCGCGAGCTGTTCTACGAGGGAAACGCCGCGCTGAGCGAGTCCATCTTCGCCGCAGCCACTGAAAAGTACGTCAAGGCCCTGCGTCACTGGAACCACCCGGCCATCCACTACAATCTCGCGCTGGCACTGATGAAGCTCAACCAGCCCATCGAGGCCCACGAGCACCTGACATCGGCGATGCACTACGGGCCGGAGCCTCTAGGGAAAGACAAGTTCGGGAGCGCCACCCAGTACAAGGAACTCCTGGATGCGCAGCTCGTACGGCTGACCCTCTCCTGCGATGAACCCGGAGCCCAGGTGACGTTGGATGGCCAGGTGCTCTTCGAAGCGCCTGGAAAGTACCAGGGACTGGTACGTGCCGGGGCCCACAGCATCCTCGCCTTCAAGAAGGGCTATATGACCTCGGACAAGAGCCGAGCATTGATGCCCGGGGAGAAGGTGACTCTCGAGCTGAAGCCGTACCTCATCGAGTACAAGAGGCGGTGGCCCGCTTGGATGCCCTGGGCCGTGATGGGTTCCGGCGTGGCCATGGCTGCGGGCGGTGGTCTTCTGCACCAGCAGACCAGCAAGGATTACAGCGTCTTTGATACCGGTATCCTGCAGTGCGGAGGCTGTGACCCAAAACCTGACGGTCTCGCGGCTACACGAGCGAGGGGAGACACCCTGCAGCGAACTGCGTTTGGCGCCTATGGCCTGGGTGGAGCAGCGCTCGTCACTGGCGCCGTGCTGCTCTACCTCAATCAGCCCCAGCCAATCTCCATGGACCCGGGCCAGAAAGAGGAGACGGTGAACCTCATTCCCCTCCTCGGCGGCACCAACGGCGTCCTGGCCATCTTCCGATTCTGAGGTGCACGATGCGACGAGAAAACCCCACCGCTGTTCGTCCTGGCCTCGTTCCCATCCTCGCGGTGGCATTCCTGGCCCTGCCACTCCAGTCCTGCCTCAAGCCTACGAGCGTGGATTGTGGACCCGACCTCGCATGCCCCGCCGGGTACAGATGCTCCGCCGACCACCAGATATGCATCAAGGGCAACTGCGGAGACGGCATCACCCAGAATGGAGAAGCATGTGACGACGGCAACCTGGATGATGGAGACGGTTGCAACAGCACCTGCGAGTCCAATGAGACGTGCGACAACGGATTCGTAGACACCATCAAGGGCGAGATCTGCGACGACGGCGACAATGCGGCACCAGGAGGATGCAGCATCGGATGCCGCTCCAAGGAGACCTGTGGCAACGGAGTCATCGATGCCGAGGAGAAGTGCGACGACGGCAACAACAGCAACGAGGACAACTGCCTCAACGACTGCATCCCAGCCCTCTGCGGTGATGGACATGTAGATCGCACGGAACCGCACGTCGAGGAGTGTGATCCCGGAGGAGAGACCCACGACTGTGACCTCGACTGCACGCGGCCCAGATGCGGCGACGGCATCGTCAATGTCAGCGCCGGAGAACAGTGCGACGATGGCAACGACAGTAATGAGGACAACTGCCTCAACAACTGCACGTCAGCCACCTGCGGTGATGGATACGAGGATCACGAGGCGCCGCGCATTGAAGCATGTGACCCTGGAAAGGAAACCGACGTTTGCGATCTCGACTGCACGCGGCCCGAATGCGGCGACGGCATCGTGAACGCCAGCGCTGGGGAACAGTGCGACGATGACAATGACAGCAATGAGGACAACTGCCTCAACAACTGCACGCTGGCCACCTGCGGCGATGGGCACGAGGATCACGAGGCGCCGCGCATTGAAACATGTGACCCTGGAAAGGAAACCGATGTCTGTGATCTCGACTGCACGCGGCCCGAATGCGGCGACGGCATCGTGAACGCCAGCGCTGGCGAGGAGTGTGACTTCCGTAGCGATCCCGAAAACTGCCTCACCACATGCAAGAAAAAGCCAATCATTTGCGGCGATGGCAACAAAGAAGGGGACGAGGCATGCGATGATGGCAACACGGACTCATGTGGCACATGCAATGCCACATGCACGCAAGCTCAAGACGCCGCCGTCGCCATTGGAGAAATCACCGCCATACGCGGCACTCTCATCAACGACGGCGAAATCCTTTCCATAAGCGACGGCTTCAAGCGATTGACTTTTGAATTCAACAGAGGCGACAAGCCAACCGTAGACTCTCGCCGCCAAATTTTTTTCCCCCCTGTCGACTTCGACTCAAAATCGGAAATGGCCTCCGAAATCACGGACGCCATCAATGCAAGCCGCGGTCCCCGAGGCTTCAAAATCACTGCGCATCACGATGGCGAGAAAGTCATACTCAAAAACGATGACAAAGGGGGCTATGGCAACAAGGCAATCATCTCATCGATAGAGTCAAGCGACTTCAAGCTAAAAGGAATGGACCAAGGCCGCGCCTATGACTGCCCAGTAGACATGGGCTGCACACGCGACAGGGATTGCGATATCAGCCTGGGCTTGAAATGTAAGAAAGATGGCGAGGTGCGAGGAACCTGCCAGAAGCCCTAGAAGCAGGCGCTCGAAAGAAAAGAACAGGCATCGTGGCATGATGCACGGCATCACAGGCTGAAGCGGAACAGCCAGGCTCCGTGTAGCTTCTCAGGGGAACCACCATGGACATCCAGCCTTCGTCTTCTCCCCATGCAACACCCGTCGACTACCCGCCCGCGCCGTGGACCCTGCGCGGGCAGGTGTACATGTCCGCCTGGAGCGTGCCCGTCCACCGGTGCTCGCTCCAGGTGGATCCGGTCTTCGAGCCCGTCGTCGTCGCGGGCCGCATGTTCGTCACCGGGGCCTTCGTGGACTACGAGCCCGGCGGCATGCTGACCTACGGCGAGCTGGCCATGGGCATCGTCGTGAAGCAGCGGGGCGCCCGGCGCTACGGCTCCGCCACGCCTCTCATCTGGGTGGACAGCGAGCAGTCCCTCCGCGGCGGACGCGCGCTGTGGAACCTGCCCAAGGAGATGGCTCGCTTCGAGCTCGACCGGAGTCCTCCCGGCGGCGGCTTCTCCGGCGCCGCGTGGGATGAGCGGGGGCGGCTCCTGGGGAAGGCTCGCTTCGAGCTCCTCCCCGGCCTGCCTCGCCGTGCCCGGCTGCCTTTCCTCCTGCCGGACCTCTATTCCATCCACGGTCAGGTCTGCGAGACGAAGGACTCCTTCTCCACCTCGCTCCGGCTGCTCCGGGGCTCCTGGTCCATCCCCGACAGCAGCCCCCTGGCCGCGCTCGGCCTCGCGGGGCAGCAGCCCCTGCTGAGCTTCTGGATGCGGGACTTCGCGCTCACGCTCCCCGCGGCCACGCCCGTGGCGGACCGCTGACGGAGCGCGCTAGCGGGAGCCGCCCGCACCGTCCGAGGCGCGCGCCTCGGGCTGCTGCTCGCGCTGACGGGCGCTCTCGGACGCCGTGCGCGAGACCTTCTCCAGGATGGAGCGGGCTCCGGACGGAATACCACCGGCGGCCTGCTCGCCCTCGCGCAGCACGTCCGTGGCGGGCGCGAGCGGCGCGTTGGCGCGCGGATCGTTCGCGGCCATCACCGGCATGTCCTGGTTCTTCCCACACGCGGGCGCGGCGATGAGCGTGTCGCGCACCGGATCCCCATACCCGGAGATGAGCGCGGGAATGGAGGGGTTGTTCCACCCGGTGCCCACCGCGCGGGCCACCTTGAAGTGCAGGTGCGGGCCGCAGGACCAGCCCGTGTTCCCCGAGTAGCCCAGGAGCTGTCCCTTGCGCACGCGCTCGCCGGGCTTCACCACCACGGCGCTGAAGTGCAGGTACTGCGTCTCCAGGCCGCCATCGTGGGCGACGACGACGTAGTTGGCGAACTGCGCCATCTTCGGGTCACACGCCCCCTGCGTGCTGTCCCCGCGCGCCATGCGCACCAGGCCGTCCTCGGCCGCCACCACGGGCGTGCCCACGGGCATGCGGAAATCCCAGGCGTACGTGTCGTTCTGCAGGTGGCTGCCCGTGTCGTGCCCCTGGCTCACCGGAAACACACGGCCGCAAGCGAAGGGAACGCCAATCTCGGGAGCCACGGTGTTGCGAGCGGGGGGAACTGCCGGAGCGGAAGCGAGAAGAAAGAGCGTGGGCAGGATCATGGGTAGGCCGCGCGAAAACGACGGAATCCCCTTGCACTATTCCAAATCATTTCCGGCCTCGCTGCTCGCCCGCTGGCACCGGGAACAAGCCAGCAGGCAGGCATGTTGGGGCCGCGCCCGGGCATCCCGGGACAGGGGGAGCACACGACATGCGGCGAGAGACATGGCGGCCACGCTCGGTGGCCATGGGCCTGGCGCTCTGGATGACAGGGTGCGGCATGGCCCACCCTTCCGTGAAGGCGGAGCCCCCGGCGAAGGACACGGTGGCCTTCGTGGACGTGAACGTGGTGCCCATGGACTCCGAGCGCCTGCTCGTCCACCAGACGGTGGTGGTGCGCGGAGCGCGCATCGTGGCCCTGGGCCCGGTGGACGCCACGCCCGTGCCCTCGGGCGCGGCGCGCGTGGAGGGCCGGGGCCGCTACCTGATGCCGGGGCTCGCCGACATGCACCTCCACCTGGTGCCGGGCACGGGCCAGCCGGAGGACCCCGCCGGACAGGTGCTCGCCCTGCTGCTGGCCAATGGCGTCACCTCGGCGCGGGCCCTGGGCGGCCCCAAGGACACCTCACGGGTGGTGAGGGACCGGGTGGCTCGGGGCGAGGTGCTCGGGCCCACGCTGCGCGTCGCCGCGCCGTCCCTGCACGGCAAGTCCGTGCAGGGCCCCGAGCAGGCACGCCAGCGGGTGCGCGAGTACAAGGCGGCCGGGTATGACCTGCTGAAGACGCACGGCTCGCTCGGCCGCGAGACGTACGACGCGATGATGGCCGAAGCGCGTGCGCAGGGGCTCGCGGTGAGCGGCCACGTGACGCCAGACGTGGGCCTCTTCCATGCCCTGGAGTCGGGGCAGCAGCTCGAGCACCTGGATGGGTACCTGAACGAGCTGCTGCCGGAGAACGACGGCGCGCGCATGGAGGTAGGCCAGGTGGAGGTGGGCGAGCCCCTGGCGCGGATGGAGCCAGCGCGCATCCCCGCGCTGGCGGAGGCCACGCGGAAGGCGGGCGTGTGGAGCTCGCCCACGCTGGCGCTCTTCGAGACGGTGACGAGCCCCGAGGGCGTGGAGGCCCTGCGCACGCGGCCGGAGCTGCGCTACGCGAAGCAGGCGTCCGTGGAGGCGTGGACGCAGATGCTGGCCAATGACTCGCAGATGACGGGCGCCCCGGCCGGGCGCAAGCGTCAGTTCGCCGAGCTGCGGCGGCAGGTGGCGCGGGAGCTGTACACGGCGGGGGCGAAGCTGCTGGTGGGCTCGGACTCGCCGCAGCTCTTCATGGTGGCGGGCTTCGCGGTGCACCGGGAGATGGAGGCGCTGGCGGCGGCGGGGATTCCGCCCTACGGCGTGCTGGAGGCGGCCACGCGCAACGCGGCGGAGTACCTCGGTGAAGCGGGCACCTGGGGCACGGTGGCCGAGGGCCGGCGCGCGGATCTGCTGCTGCTGGAGGCCAACCCGCTCCAGGACGTGAAGCACACGCGGGACATCGCCGGGGTGATGGTGCGCGGCCAGTGGCTGCCGAGGAGCGAGCTGGACGCGATGCTGGAGCACACGGCGGTGGTGGCCAACGCCCCGCCTCCGGTGAACAAGGGCGTGGTCACCGCGACGACATCGGCCCCATGATGGGGTGACACGGAGGACACGGCATGGCGCGCATGGACAGCTACGTGGAGTACACGCTGGAGTTGCTGGAGCCGCTGGGCCCCGTGCAGGCGCGCGCCATGTTCGGTGGGTGGGGCCTGTACCACGCCGGAAGGATGATGGGCCTCATCATCGAGGACCGGCTCTACCTCAAGACGGACGACACCACGCGCCCCGCCTTCGAGGCCGCGGGAAGCGAGCCCTTCGTCTACGACGCGGGTAAGGGCCGCAAGCCCGTCACCATGTCGTACTGGACGCCTCCGGCGGATGCGAGCGACGACGCGCACGCGCTGCTGCCCTGGGCCCGCCGTGCCGTGGAGGCCTCACTGCGCGCCGCGCAGAAGAAGCCGGCCGCGAAGAAGAAGTCCGCTCCCGCGGAGGCGAAGGCGAAGACGGCCACGCCGAAGCAGGCCCGAGCGAAAGAATCCGTGACGAAGAAACCCGCGGCGAAGAAGGCCTCGCGACGCGCGTGAAGAGGGCCGCTCGCCTCCACGACGGGCAGTGAAGCTGTCCGGAAATGGGATGGCCTCCCAGGAGCGGACACGACGCGCGGAGACGAGCGGACGGCGGCGGCGCGTGGCAGGCTACGGGCCCTCAACCAACCCGAGGGACTCGATGCAACAACGCCTCAAGCCGGCCATCGCCGCGCTGTCGCTGATGCTGCCGCTCACGTCGCTGGCCGGAGCCAAGGGGGCCGTGCCTCCGGCGCCCGTGGCCACGAAGAAGGCCGTGGCGGACACCTACCACGGCACGAAGGTGGACGACCCGTACCAGTGGATGGAGAAGAGCGACGACCCCGAGGTCCGCAAGTGGGTGGACGGGCAGACGGCGCACATGCGCGCGGTGCTGGACAAGCTGCCCTCGCGCGACGCCATCCGCGCGCGCATCACCTCGCTGCTCACCCACAAGTCGGCCGCCCACTTTGGAATGGTGCAGCGCGGTGGCGTGATGTTCGCCCTGAAGTTCCAGCCGCCCCGGCAGCAGTCCATGCTGGTGGTGCTGCCCTCGGTGGACGACACCTCCACCGCCCGCGTGCTGGTGGACCCGATGGAGTTGGATCCGAGCGGCCACACCACCATCGACTTCTTCGTGCCCTCGCTGGACGGGAAGAAGGTGGCGGTGTCGCTGTCGAAGGATGGCACGGAGAGCGGTGACGTCACCGTGTACGACGTGGCCACCGGCAAGGCGCTGCCCGGCGAGGTGGTGCCGCGGGTGAACGGCGGCACGGCGGGCGGCGGCCTCACGTGGAACGGAGACGGCACGGGCTTCTTCTACACGCGCTACCCGCGCGGCGAGGAGCGTCCGGCCGAGGACCGGGACTTCTACCAGCAGGTGTACTTCCACAAGCTCGGCACGCCCACGGACCAGGACACCTACGAGCTGGGCAAGGACGCGCCGCGCATCGCCAACTACCAGCTCGAGACGTCCGAGGACGGCAAGCACGTGCTGGCCATCCTGGGCAACGGCGACGGTGGCGAGTACGCGCTCTACCTGCGCGGGCCGCAGGGCACCTGGACGCAGCTGTCGAAGTTCGAGGACAAGCTCACCGACGCGACGTTCGGCAAGGAGGTGCTGTACGTGCTGGCGCGCAAGGACGCGCCGCGCGGCAAGCTGCTGAGCATCCCGCTCGCCACGCCCGCGCAGGACAAGGCCACGGTCCTCGTTCCCGAGGGCGAGGCCTCCCTCGTGGGCGTGCGCCCCACGGCCACCCGGCTCTACGTGGTGGAGCAGCTCGGCGGCCCCACGCGGATGCGCATTTTGGGCCTGGACGGCAAGGAGGTTGGCGTGGTGCCCACCCCGCCCGTCTCCTCCGTGGGCGGCACGGTGTACCTGGGCGGGGATGACCTGCTGTTCGGCACCAGCAGCTACACCGAGGCCTCCGCCGTGTACCGCTACTCGGCGAAGGACGGGAAGCTGGCGAAGACGGGGCTGGGCCGCACCTCGCCCGTGGACACCCGCAACGTGGTGGTGGACCGGGTGATGTGCACCTCGAAGGACGGCACCCAGGTGCCGCTCAACATCCTGCACGCCCAGGGCACGAAGCTGAACGGCAACAACCCCACCCTGCTCACGGGGTACGGCGGCTTCAACATCTCGCTGTCGCCGGGCTTCAGCCCGATGAACTTCGCCTTCATCGAGCAGGGCGGCGTGGTGGCCATCGCCAACCTGCGCGGCGGCGCGGAGTTCGGCGAGGAGTGGCACACCCACGGCTCGCTGACGAAGAAGCAGAACGTCTTCGACGACTTCTACGCGTGCGCGAAGCTGCTGGTGGACCAGAAGTGGACGAAGCCCGAGCGCCTGGCCATCCAGGGCGGCAGCAACGGTGGCCTGCTGATGGGCGCGGCGCTCACGCAGCACCCGGAGATGTACCGCACGGTGCTCGCGCACGTGGGCATCTACGACATGCTGCGCGTGGAGCTCACGCCCAACGGCCAGTTCAACATCCCCGAGTACGGCACGGTGAAGAACCCCGAGCAGTTCCAGGCGATGTATGGCTATTCGCCGTACCACCATGTGAAGAACGGGGTGAAGTACCCCTCGGTGCTCTTCACCTCGGGGGAGAATGATCCGCGCGTGGATCCATTCCACTCGAGGAAGATGGTGGCGCGGATGCAGGAGGCCACGGGCTCGAAGCGGCCGGTGCTGCTGCGCACCAACAACATGGGCCACGGCATGGGCACGCCGCTGGGCGAGAAGATCGAGGAGCTGGTGGACGTCTACTCGTTCCTCTTCAACGAGCTGGGCATGAAGTACAAGCCGGTGGACGGCAAGGTCACCGCCCCGGCCGCGAAGTAGACCCCAGCCCGGGGCCCCCGCCCCCGTCCCCCACCCTCGCCCCCTCTCCCTCTCCCCTCGGGAGAGGGTCGGGGTGAGGGTGCCGGGTTCACCTCCGCGGCTCCAACGTGCCCGCGCTCAGGTTCCCTGCGTCTTCTGCTTGCGCAGCTCGTCGTAGAGCGAGACGCGCCCGGCCACCGCGCCCGCCACCGCCTGCTCCAGTGGACGCAGCATCTCCGGCAGTGGCAGCACCGCCCTCATCCTCCGCCGCACCTCGTCCTCCACCAGTCCGCGCAGCACCTCGGACTGCACCCGCGCCATCGGCGGCGGCCACCACGTGGGTGCTCCCTCCACCGGCGCGTCCTCCGGCCTCACCACCTTCATGTGGTGCACCGCCAGGTCGTAGAAGCTCCGCCGCGCGAACTCGCTGTCCTCGAACGGGAACTCCCCTCCCAGCGCCCTGCCCACCGCCAGCCCCGACGTGAACGCCATCTCGTGCCCCGAGATGAACCCCACGTACTCTCCGCAGAAGTACGTCCGCCGCTTGCCCTGGATGCGGTGCAGCTCCGCCGAACGCACCGGATGCATCCCGTCACACACCAGGTGCTGCCAGCGCATCGTCTTCACCACTTTCGCCGGGTCGAGCAACCCCTCGGGCGGATTGCACGTGGCGAACAGGTCCTCCCCCACCCAGTCCTGCAACACCGGCAGGTAGTAGTTGTAGTGCGCCCGCGTGAAGGGCCCTCGCGCCTCGGGCGTCACGTACGTGTACGCCGCCCACAGGCTCCGGTCCTCCGGCATCACCCGAGGGTCCGTGTGCAGCACGATGCTCGCCGGCTCGTACTCCACCTCGCCCAGCAACACGGCCTCGTCCGGGCTCGGGTCCTCCAGCAGTTTCAACGCCGTGCCCGCCTCCGTGGCCAGCACCACCTGATCGAACCGGTGCACCCCGCCGTCCGCGCTCGTCACCGTCACCCCGTCCCGCTCGCGGCGGATGGAGCGCACGCCACAGCCCGTGCGCACACTCGAGGCGAAAGCCGCGGACAGCCGGCGCACGTACTCGCGCGAGCCCTGCTTCACCGTGCGCCACGGCGTGGGCCCCTCCAGCGCGTAGCCGCTCACCGGCCCGAAGGTGGCCGCCACCATGAACATCGACATCTGGAGCAGGCCGATGCGCGTGACGAAGAGCACCGACAGCAGCGGCGCCACCACCTTGTACTTGAAGTCCTCCGAGTATCCTTCCTGGTCCAGGTACTGCTCCACCGTCAGGGGCATGTACTTCTTCGGGTTGGAGACGATCTCCGGCACCGCGAGCTGGAAGCGGTCCACCTCGTGCCGCACGGACGCCCAGAACGCCGAGTCCCGCCCCGTGCGCCAGTGGCCCCCCTGGAAGTGGATGGACAGCTCGAGACCCGGCCGCAGCGGCTGCGTCTCCACGCCCAGCTTCCGGAAGAGCGCCGACAGGTTCGGGTACACCCACGGGTGGTAGATGAGGAAGCCGATGTCCACTGGCACCGGGCGGCCCCCGCGCGTCACCTCCGCGGTGTACGCATGGCCGCCCAGCGTGGGCGCCTCCTCGAAGAGCGTCACATCGTGCTGGCGGTGCAGGCTGTAGGCGGCGCCCATCCCCGCGATACCGCCCCCGACGATGGCGACCTTCATGCCGCCTGCTCCTCCGTCACCACCTGCAGGCCGCGCTCCAGGTACGCACGCTTCGCCGCCTGCCGCTGAATCTTCCCGCTGGACGTCTTGGGCACGCTGCCCGGCTTGAGGAACACCACCTCGTGCACCCGCAGCTGGTAGGCCTCGTTGATGGCCTGGCGCACCGTGGCCGCCGCCGCTGGGAGCTCCAGCGGCGCGCCCCCCTGCGGTTGCCGCGTGTCCACCTCGGCCACCACCACCAGCCGCTCCTCGCCCTCCACCTCCACCGAGAAGGCCGCGCCGCACCCCGGCCTCACCGCCGGCAGCGCCGCCTCCACCGTCCACTCGATGTCCTGCGGATAGTGGTTCTGCCCGCCGATGATGATGAGGTCCTTCCTGCGGCCGGTGATGTACAGCAGCCCGTCCTTCATGAAGCCCAGGTCCCCCGTGCGCAGCCAGGTGCGCGAGTCGTCCCCGCGGATGCGCGCGCGGAACGTCTCCTCGGACAGCTCCGGCTTGCGCCAGTACCCCTGCGCCACACTCGGGCCGTACACCCAGATCTCCCCCACGCGGCCGTCCGGCAAGCGCTCGCGGGACTCCGGCTCCACGATGGCCAGGCCGTAGCCCTCCTCGGACTCTCCACAGCAGACGAGCTCCGCGGCATTGGCATCCCCCACGGGCAGCGGCACCACGCGGTCCTCCTTGAGGGCCTCCTTGTCCACGCCCAGCGTCACCAGGCCGCGCCCCTGCGGGCCCGGGGCCTTGAGCGTCACCTCCGCCAGGCCGAACACCGGGAAGAGCGCCGAGGGGGAGAAGCCCCGGGGAGAGAACGTCTCGAGGAAGCGCCGCATGGTGCCCGCGCGCACCGGCTCGGCGCCACAGTACGCGCTGCGCCACGAGGACAGGTCCAACGCGGCCAGGGCCTCCGGCGTCGCCTTGCGCACGCACAGCTCGTAGCCGAAGTTGGGCCCGCCCGAGTGCGTCACCTTGAAGGCCGTCACCGCCTGCAGCCAGCGCAGCGGGTGCTTGAGGAAGTCCGCCGGGGACATCAGGTACACCGGGTAGCCCGAGTAGAAGCCCTCCATCAGTCCGTCCACCAGCCCCATGTCGTGGAAGGACGGCAGCCACGTCACCGAGCACGAGTCCTCGCCCAGCTTCACGCTGCCGCCGATGTGCGCGAGGTTCGCCAGCAGGTTGCCATGGCTCACCATCACCCCCTTGGGCGACGAGGTGGAGCCCGAGGTGTACTGGAGGAAGGCGAGCTGCTCGCTCCGGGCGCCGGCCGGAGACGCCAGCGGCGTCACGCCCAGGTCCTGCTGGTCGGTGGCCAGCCACGTCAGCTCGCCCAGCCCGGGCACCTGCTCGGCGAAGGCGGCCGCCATGGCGCAGATCTCCGCGGTGGACAGCACCACCTTGGGACGGCAATCCGCGATGATGCC
This sequence comes from Archangium sp., assembly GCF_057119385.1. NCBI lineage: Bacteria > Pseudomonadati > Myxococcota > Myxococcia > Myxococcales > Archangiaceae > Archangium > Archangium sp. Next base: position 19,049 of record NZ_DBNGVP010000138.1, read on the forward strand.
GAGCAACCGGCCCAGGGTGCGCTCCAGGCGGGTGGGGTCCGGCGGATAGGCCGGCACCGCCACCGTGCCCGCGTAGAGGCAGCCCAGGAAGGCCTCCACGAACTCGGCGCCCTGGGGGTAGAGCAGCAGGGCGCGCTCGCCCCGCACGCCATGGGACTCGAGCAACGCGGCGATGGTGCGGGCCCGCTCATCCAGCCCGGCGAAGGAGTACGCCTTGCGCTCCTCGGTGCCGCGGGCAATGAAGGTGAGGGCCCTGCGCTCGGGATGACGCTCGGCGCGGCGGTGAAGGATGTGGGCGAGCGAGGTCGCGCCCGAGATGCAGTCAGAAGCCATGGGGGGTGCTCCAGGTCGGGGGGGGATAGGGGGTGACGCATGCACCCTCTCCCTCTGGGAGAGGGCGGGGGGTGAGGGTCGTCGCCCGGGTGAAGACCCTCACCCCAACCCTCTCCCAGAGGGAGAGGGAGTGGTGGATCAGTGACGCTGGGGGAGCGGAGTGCCGTCATTGCCATCCGCGATGCCGGTGGCGTTGGCGAACTCCTCGTCTCCCGCGATGGGGCGCACCGCCTTGCCAGTGGCGAGCTGCTGCCGGAAGCGAGGCACCGCGTCCACGTAGGAGGTGACCACGCCCAGCATGTGCAGCAGGCGGATGAAGAGGAAGGACATGTCCACCTGCGAGGGAACGAGCCGCAGGTTGGCCGAGCGGGGGAACTTGTGGTGGTTGTTGTGCCACTCGGAGGCGAAGACGCCGTAGAAGACCTGGTTGAGGGCCAGGGTCCGCTCGTCGAACTCCCAGCCTTCGATCTTCGCCCGTGGCCGCCGGCCACCGTGGCCGACGTAGTTGAAGTCGCGCACGAGGAGGATGACGACGGAGATCGCCGCGTACCAGGCCAGCACGCACGGCACGCCGCCCACCGCGTAGGCCACCGCGCTCCAGAACACCTGCGCGAAGACCATCCGCACCGCCATGTGTCCGGCGTGCTCCACCGTGCCCGTGCGCCGGAACTGCTCGTACGTGCTGATGGGGAAGCCGATGTGGCTCACCGTCTTCGCCACGTGCTCGTACTGCTCCGGAGTCATGTCGGTGTTGAACTTCGTCACCGACTCGATGGCCAGGTAGCTGGCGAGCCGCCCCAGGTGGGGGCCATACGGGTCCCCCACCCTGTCCGAGCGCTGGTGGTGCACCCGGTGGGGAATCGCATACGTGTCCTCGCGGATGGTCATGCCGTTGAGCCACAGGAAGACGCGCGCCAGCCAGGGGGAGCGGAAGTCGAAGGCCTTGTGCGAGCAGTAGCGGTGCAGCCACGCCGTGTGCGTCACCGTGGCCAGGAAGAAGGCGGACACGGAGAAGTACAGGGCGCTCCTCACCGACAGGTGCCAGCCCGCCCAGGCCACCAGACAGCCCAGCGTCGCCAGGTGGAAGGCCACGTGCAGCGCCGCCGGCAGGCGCCGCACGTCGGCGAAGACGTTCATCGCGTCCCACCACTCGCGCAACGCCTCGCCCACCGTGGGCTCCTTCGGCGTCCCCTCCGCGGTGGCCCATCCGAAGGTGGGCTCCCGCAGCACCCACCCCGCCTTGTTCCCCACGGGCGAGGCGGGCTCCTGCTCCTCGGGAACCAGCTTCCGGGCGGCCTCAGCCATTGGACCAGCCCTCGCGCCAGCTCACGATGCGGGCCCCGCACACCTTCTCGAACTTGCGCTTCATCTGCAGCACGGTGGTGAAGTCGTTCTCCACCGCCACCGGCAGCTCGCACACGTGCCAGCCGTAGTGCTTGAAGTTGCTCGCCGCGCGCAGCACCTCGGGCTTGAGCTCCGGCTGGCGCTCCAGCAGCTTGGTGAGAATCTGGTAGCCGCCTTCCGCGTGGCGGAACTCGTCCACGGAGATGAACCCCAGCAGCTTCGCCAGCACCTTGTCCTTGCACTGCGCGCCGAGCTGCCGGGCGAAGTAGCCCGCCGCGTGCTCGGACCAGATGAAGTTCACCAGCTCCTGGACGGTGTCCTCGGGCTTGTAGTTGACGTGCTCGATGTTGCGCCGGCGGATCTCCACCAGCTCCTCGTCGGTGATGCGCGGCGCGAAGCCCACCAGGTCCAGGTAGCGCCGCAGGCTCCAGAAGTGCCGGAAGCCCTCGAAGCACTCCACCTGGAACACCGAGGTGGCGTCCACGTCCTCGTGGAGCAGCTTGATGAGCGAGACGGTGCCCAGGGCGTGATAGGACTCGATGAGCGCCGTGCGCCGCACCTTGTCCAGGATGTCCGGCTGGCTCAGCGCGGCCTCCCGGTCGATCTCCCCCCAGGGGATGTCCTTCTCCACGTTCCAACGCGACTCCGACTTGGCGCCGAAGAAGTCGTAGTAGTAGCGCTCCGTCGTCTCCGTCGTCATAGGGCTCCTCGATCCGGTGTGGGTGCGAACTCCGAGGCGGGAATCACCTCGCGCCACGCGGAGGGGTCCACCCCGTGGTACGCGGTGAAGGCGGCTACCCAGCGCTCCAGGCCAAAGGCGATACAGCCCGTGCTGGCCTGCTGGCCGTCCGGCAGGCTGAGACCGAAGGTGCGGGAGAACGAGTCCCCGTGCAGGTTGAAGGACGCGATGGCCAGGTCCCCGCCCTTCTGCCCGGTGACGTCCACCAGCAGCTCGTACTTGAGCGACTGGGCCCGCTGCAGCAGCGTGCGCGCCCGGCCCTCCACCGCTCCGAAGAACGGGTCGGACGCCACGTCGATGCGCCCGGTGAGGCCGTGCGCCTTGGCGAACTGCACCACCTCCAGCAGCAGCTTCTCGCGCATGCTGGCGATGGGGGCCTCGGGCCCCAGCAGGACGATCTCCCGCATGGTGAACTCCCACTGCCGGCGCAGCGGGGCGAACTCCCCGTGCTCGTAGCGGAAGCACCGGCCCTGGGTGGTGAGCACCAGGGGCTCGCCGGTGATGGGGCGGCCCTGCAGCTCCGCGTAGCAGTGGTAGCAGACGGCGCCGGACAGCACCGCGCCCGCCGAGCGCACCCGCGAGGCCGCCCCCTCCTCCACGCGCTCGCCGCCCTTCACCGCGTCCACGAACTGGCGCAGGGACGTGCTGTCCCGGTCCAGGCACATGGCGAAGGTGGCGTGGTGCGGAAAGGACTTGAAGTAGTCCGTCCGCTCCATCACCGAAATGGGCATCAGCGTGGGGTACTGGCGCTCGGAGGCACCGTACCTGAACGCCAGCTCGAGGAACTTGCGCTCGAAATAGCGGAACAGCCACAGCGCGGGGCCGGACATGCCCAGCGTGCCGTTCTCATAGGAGCGCAGATCTCCCCGCTCCATCAACTGGCCGATGGCCTCGGGCCGGGGCGAGCGCCCGGAGCCGAAGGCCAGGCTCTTCGGGTCCACCGTCAGGGCGCTCATGCCTTCGCCTCTCCACCAGCGGGGCAGAACGTGTCGGCGATGACGCGCGGCGTGCGGAAGAAGTTCATCGTCAACTTGTCCTCGGGCACCTCGATGGAGAGCTCGCTCTCGATGAAGCCCATCAGGTCGATGATGCGCATGGAGTTGATGAGCCGGTTCTCGAACAACGCGGTGTCCCGGCCGATGTCCGCGGTGATGCCATTCTCCACGCACAGCTTGCGGATGAAGGTGAGCAGCCGCTCCTCGAACTGATTCCTGTCCATGATTCCGTTCCTCGTCAGATGCGGTTACGACCCCAATCGGTGGCCACGCAGTGCCGCAGCACGTCACGCAGCAACTGCTTCGCGGGCGGCGGCTTCACCCGCTCGCCGAGCAACGCGTGCACGGGCGCGGCGTCGAAAATCTGATTGGCCAGCAGGTGCCCGTACATGGTGTCCCCGAGGCGGATGACCTCGTGGGACTGCTTGTTCTGGGTCTGCAGCAGCGTGCGCCGCAGCAGCGTATAGGTGTCCTCGTCCACCACGTCCGGCGGGAGGAAGACGCCCTGGGCCCAGCGCCGCTCCGTCTCCGCGGACACCTCGGTCATGGTGTCGATGAAGTCCTGCAGCCGCAGGCCCGCGTCGCCATTGCCGATGTGGAAGGTGCGTCCCGGCTGGTAGTGCTGCAGGAAGAGCGTGAGCAGGGCGGCGGCCGCGTAGTCGTTGGAGGACAGGTCCATCCGCGAGTCCGGCGTGCCCGGGAAGGCACCCACGTGGCCCTGGTAGAAGAGCCGCATGAGCGAGTGCATGGAGTTGTAGCGCGTCACCTCGCCGTCATCCCGGCCGATGAGGTAGGCCAGCCGGTACATGGCGATGGGCAGCTGCTTCATCAGCCCGCGCACCAGGTGCTCCGCCTCGTACTTGCTCTGCTCGTACGGGTTGACGAAGTCCGACGCGTGCACCTCGTCCGTCTCCAGGAAGCGGCCCGGGCGCTTGCCCGCCACGAAGAGGGTGCTCACGTAGCCCACGCGCTCCAGCCGGCGCAAGGAGCGCACCACCTCGAAGACATGGCGCGTGCCGTCCACGTTGGCCGCGCGCGCCTCCGGCAGGGGCGCATCCAGCTCCACGTTGGCCGCCGAGTGGATGACGTGCGTCACCTCGCTGGCCAGCCGCGCCGCGTCCTCCGGTGACAGCCCCAGCCCGGGCTGGGAGATGTCGCCCAGCACGGGGATGAACTGGCCCTCGGGCGGACGTGCCGAGGCCTCGGGCCACAGCTTCGCCGCCAGCTTCGACCAGCGCGCCTTGAGCACCACGGGCGAGGGGGCACGAATGAGCGCATACACCCGCGCCTTCGGCGTGTTGCGGACAATCCAGCGCGCCATCTCCATACCGACGGCGCCGGTGACTCCGGTGAGAAACAAATGCATGCGGGGGGGACCTCTGGGGGGACTCCGGGGGGAGAGAGGTGGACCCGGGCGGAACTAGATCTGCACGATGCTGCAGCCCCAGTGGGCGCCGAGCCCGAAGGAGAACATCATCACGTGGTCGCCCTTCTTCACCAGACCCCGGTCGATGACGTCCTTGAGGTTGATCCAATTGTCCGCCGCCACCGAGTGGCCCTTGGGGCGGATGTTCTCCGTGTAGATCTTCTCCAGCGGGATGCCGGTGAACTTGCTGAGGATCTCCCAGCTTCGCAGGCTGACGTTGTGGGGGATGAGGAGCTTGATCTCCTCACGCGCCAGGCCGCTGGCCTTGAAGGTCTTCTCCAGCACGCGCTTGCCGGTGGGGAAGTAGGCGGCGAGCAGCTCGTTCTGGTGGCCGTCCGGATCCCAGTAATAGCCGCGGGTGAGCGTGTGGTACGTCTTGAGGCGCAGGCCCTCGGGGTCGCGCGACAGCAGCACCGCGCACGCCGAGTCGCTGCAGACGTTGTAGACGACCTCGCGCTTGATGCCGTCGGGGAAGACGTCCGCGTTGACGCACAGGGCGTACTTCAGGTCCTCCATCTCCATGACGGCGTGGGCCAGCCACACCGCATGGGACAGGGACACGCAGCCCAGCTCGCTCAACCCCACCGTGCGCGCGTTGGACAGACCCAGCTCGTCCTGGAGGCGCGTGCTGGAGAAGCGGAACAACCCCAGGTGCGCGTTGTCCCCGGTGGGGAACTCGGCGAGGGACTCCCCGCGCGGCACCATCGAGCTGGTGGGCAGCACGCTGGCGTTGATGAGCAGCCCCACCTCCAGGGGATCCACCCCGTGGCGCTCCAGCAGCGCCTTGAGGGTGGTGGAGGCGAGCTGCGTGGCCGGCACATGGGACACCCGGCAGTCGCCGAAGCCGAAGTCACGCATCGTCTCGGGCGTGCTGACGAGCCGCCCTTCCGCCGAGAGCTGCTCGAGGCCGACCTGCCGCTCGGGCAGCGTGTAGTGGATGCCGTGGATACGGATGGAGGAGGAGGGATTCATGAGTGCACGACGGCCAGCAGGTGATGACGCAGGGGCAGGAAGGTGAAGGACAGCTCCCCCTCGAAAGGAGGCGCGAGCCGGAGCACGCCCTCACCCAACTCGGGGACCAGGGAGCGCAGCGGAAGGGGCCGGGGCGGGCGGAGGGCCTTGTAGAGCGCCTCCTTGAGGACCCACAGCCGCAAGGCCAGCTCCGGCTCCCGCTCGCAGCGGGCCCGCTCCGCGGGTGAGAGGAAGAAGTGCCACAGACGCTCCTCCACGGGAACCAGGGGCTCCACGTCCACCCCCACCCGCCCGCGAGCCGTGACGGCCGCCACCGACAGGGTGCGCGCGTGACTGAGCGACACGTCCAGGGGCCCGGGCCCCTCCGGCAGGTGGAGCTGGGGCTCGCCCTGGGGACCCGGCAGCACCTCGACCCGGTGCATCATGAGCTCCGGGCCCAGCAGCTCCCGAACCACCTGCTTGCACACGTGACGCCCGCGCAACCACTCCGGCCGCCGTTGGGGCAGCACCCGCTCGTCGAGACACACCCGCTCCCCGGGCGACAGAAAGGATTGAAGGAGGGGGTCTTCCCGCCGCTCCGCCAACACGCCAACGCCCACACCACTCCACGCCAGGAACGTGAACCCCTCCGGATGAGTGCTTGCCGTACGCTGCATCACCCCAGAGTCCATACTTAGTGTGTAAAGTAGACCTGCCCGGTAAGCAAGGGAGCACCGACTTTTCAATCAATGGAGAGTGCAGAGTGGCTGAGAACAACATCTTCGCGCGCATCGTGCGCGGCGAGATTCCCTGTCACAAGGTCTGGGAAGACGAACGGCACCTGGCGTTCCTGGACATCCGTCCGGTGAGGCCGGGACACACGCTGGTGATTCCCAAGGCGGACGGAGACTACCTGTTCGACCTGGAGCCGCAGCGGTACACGGAGCTGATGCAGGCGGTGCGCACGGTGGCGCGGCTGCTCAAGGAGCGCACGGGGTGCGAGCGCGTGGTGGAGGTGGTGCTGGGTTACGAGGTACCCCATGCCCACGTGCACCTGATTCCCACCGACTCCATGGCGGACCTGCCTCCCATCGTGGGCACGCCGGCGGAGCAGCCGGAGCTGGCGGCCATGGCGGCGCGGCTGCGCCAGGGCCCGGTCTCGTGAGCGCGAGGAGCCCCGAGGACATCCAGCGCTGGCTGGTGGAGCGGGTGGCGGGCTTCCTGGAGCTGACGCCCGCGGACATCGACGTGCGCGCGCCCTTCCAGCACTACGGCCTGGACTCCATGGAGCAACTGCGCGTCATCGGCGAGCTGGAGACCTGGCTCCAGCGGGAGCTCGACGAGACGCTGCTGCGGCAGTACCCCACCATCGAGTCGGTGGCGGCCTTCCTGGCGAAGGCCGCCTGAGGCACGGAGGGCTCTGGCACCCGGGAAGTCACCCGGGTCCCGGAGCCCTCCCGGGCCAGGGGACTCAGGCCGCGCGCTCGCCGCTCTTCTCGGCCTCGCGGTACAGCTCCTCCACCGCCTCGCCGAACTTGTTGAGCACGTTGCGCCGCTTGAGCTTGAGCGAGGGCGTCAGCATGTCGTTGGCGGTGGTGAAGTCCTCGCTGATGAGCAGGAAGCGCTGGGGCTTCTCGTAGCCCTTGGCCTCCTTGCAGAACTGGTTGATCTGCTCCCGGTAGAGCTGCTGCACCTCCTCGCGCTTGAGCAGCTCGGGGATGGAGCTGATGTCGAGCCCCTTCTCGGTGGCCCACTTCTTCAGCGACTCCATGTCCGGGACGATGATGGCCACGTTGAAGGGCTTGTTCTGCCCGTGCAGCATCACGTTGACGATGTAGGGCGAGAGCTGCAGCGCCTGCTCGATGGGCACCGGCACCACGTACTTGCCGTTCTCCAGCTTGTACTGCTCCTTGATGCGGCCGGTGATCCACACGTAGCCGTCGTCATCGAGCACGCCCATGTCACCGGTCTTGAAGCCGCCGTCGGCGGTGAAGACCTTGGCGTTCTCGTCGGGCAGGTTGTAGTAGCCCATCATCACGTTGTGGCCGTAGACGACGATTTCCCCCTGCTTGGGGTCGCCCGTCTCGGAGCGGTCGATGACGACGCGCGTGCCGGGGACGGCCTTGCCCACCGAGCCGATCTTCCGGTTGTTGGGGTAGTTGGCGGTGGCGATGGGAGACGTCTCGGTGAGGCCATAGCCCTCGTAGACGGTGATGCCGAGGTTGTCGATGAACTCGGCCACCTCGCGGGAGATGGCGGCGGCGCCGCTGAAGGCGTACTTGAGGCGGCCACCGAAGCGGGCACGCACCTTGGAGAAGACGACCTTGTCGAAGAAGGCGTGCTGCAGGTCCAACAGGGTGCTGCTCTGGTTCTTCTCGGCCAGGGCCTTGCGCTCCTTGGCCACCGCGAGGCCGCGGTGGAAGAGCATGCGCTTGATGGGCGACTCCGCGGCCATGCGCTTCTGCAGACCGTCATAGATGCGGTTGAAGATGCGCGGCACCGAGAAGAGCAGCGTGGGCTGCACCTCGGAGAGGTTGTCGACGATCTTGTCCACGCCCTCGGCGATGCCCATGGCGGCGCCCATGGAGAACAGGCCGTTGAGCTCCACGTTCTGCCCGAAGGAGTGCGCCCACGGCAGGAACGACAGCGAGCGGTCCTCCTTGTTCATGGGGAAGAGCTCGTGCATGGCCTGCACGTTGCGCGCGAGGTTGGCGTGGCTGAGCATCACGCCCTTGGGGTTGCCGGTGGTGCCCGAGGTATAGATGAGGCCGGCCAGGTCCGAGGGCTTGGGCGTGGTGACGGGGCTGGGCGTATCCGCGCCGCGGCGCAGCAGGCACGCGAAGGTGTCCGCCTCGGTCGCGTTGCCGGTGAAGCGGAGGATGTGCTCCACCTTGGGCAGATCCGACTTGATCGCCTTGAGCTTGGCGGCGATGGAGTCGGTGGCGGCGAACACCACCTTGGCGCCACAGTCATTGAGGATGTAGGCCCACTCCTTGTCCAGCTGGGCCTCGTACATGGGGACGTAGGCGGCACCCAGCGTGTAACAGGCGTAGGCACCCACCGCCCACTCGTGGCGGTTGTTGGAGATGACGGCCACGCGGTCCCCGTGCCCCACCCCCAGCTGGGCCAGGCCTCCCCGCAGGTCATCCACCATCTGGCCGAACTGGATGTACGTCATCCACGACCACTGTCCGTTCTTCTTCTCGCCGAAGAGCGGCCGAGGGCCAAAGGAGGCAATGCTCTGCAGGAAGACATCGACCAGCGTCTCGAACTTGGGGCTCGTCATCGGGATTCGGGCTCCTGGGGTTCCGGAAAGTACGTAGAAGCTACTCCAAATCCGGGCCCTACTGGATGGGTCCAGAAGCGCTTTCGCTCATACTCCGGGTGGAAAACGCCGCCAGTCCTCGGAAGTAGAACCTCCACCCGGGGTTGACCCAGTGCGTCACGGCCTAGAAGACGCCGCTGTTGCAGACCTTGTTGGGCGTCTTGGTGTTGTTGTTGGGGCTGTTGGTGGTGAAGAGCACCGTGGTGGTGGCGCCGGGGCTCAGCAGGCTGGTGGGGTCGGAGGAGTTCCACTTCCCGGTGGTGCGGTTGGAGAAGTAGTCCCAGCGCACCCAGCCGCGGCCGCGGGCGAACCAGAAGCGCTCGGCCTCGGGGCTGTTGTAGTACTGGGCCGAGTTGGGGTCGTCGGAGATCCAGTGGTACCGGTCGATGATGACGACGTCGATGGTGCCGAGGCTGCCTCCCATGGCCATGGGACCCTGGTAGCGCAGGAAGTGCCGCCCGTACGCCCAGGGATCCTGCCGGCCGGTGTAGCGGCAGGTCGTCTTGTCGAACCACTTGATGGTGGTGCTGAAGGACGTCTCCTGGCCCACCGTCCAGGCGCGGGGCATCCACAGGCTGCCGTGCGGAGCGGCGTCGTAGGAGTTGTTGGGCGAGCCCGGAGGCGCGGTGGTGTCTCGCTCGAGCGCGATGGCGGTGTCGGAGATGCCGAAGCGCTCCCAGAACGTCGTGTTCGTCTGCTTGACGTAATAGAGCTTGTTGATCGGCGCGCTCTCGAAGAAGTCCTGCTGGATTTGATTGGGGTCGGCGGCGAAGTGCAGGGCATCGCCGTTGTTGAACATGTACTCGATGACCAGGTCATACACCTGGCCGGTGTCGGTGGTGGCCGGGGCGAAGCGGGTGCCGGCGTGCGCCGCGACGGGGTGCAGGGCCGTGCCGAGCAGGGCAGCCGCCAGCGTGGCGGCCATGCGCTTGAAGGAAACCTTCATGGGGATTTCTCCTGGAGGAGACAGGTTGGGGGGGAATGGACAAACTACATGACATCCAGAGGGGGAGGAAGCCGTAAGGCGCTGTAAGGCGTGTAAGGCGATGTTGGGCGTGTAAGGCGATGCTGGGGATGTCTGGGAATGATGTCTGTCATCAGGGGCCGAGCCACGGCTGGAGGATTGGACGGTGGCGGCGGCCTCATGACACGATGCGGCGCCACATGCATCGACGTGTGCCAGCACCATCGCCCATCTGGGTGGGCCGCCAGACGGAGCTCGGACGCCTCCAGGTGATGCTCGAGCAACTGCCGGTGGCGCTCGTGTACGGCGTGGGAGGCGTTGGCAAATCCACGCTCGTCTACGCGCTGGCGCAGGGCCGCGGAGGCCCCGTCATCTATGCCAGCGTGTCTCCCGGGGAGCCGCTCGCCGCGCTCGTCGATGACGTGCGCCGGCAGCTCGCGCGGGGCGCCGTCCCCGAGGCCCGGGATGATGACGAGCGGTTGGTGGACCTGGCCAGGCGGCTGGATGAGCAGGGGACGCTCTGGGTGCTCGATGATCTGCACCGGCTGGACGAGGCCTCGCGCACGCGCCTCGTGGACGTGCTGGGCCGGGAGCTGGGGAGCGGACGGCTGGTGGCCACCTCGCGCGAGCTCGTCCCGATGCTCGGGGGCACCGCGGACCGCTTCGAGCTGAAGCTGGGCGGGCTCGACGAGCAGAGCGCCTGGGCCCTCTGGGCGAACCTCGACGCGCTCTACGGCCCCTCCTCCGGCTTCCAGGTGGCGTGGACCCGCAGCCGGGGCAACCCCTTCCACCTGCGGCGCGCCCACGCGGGGGGAGTGCTCGAGGAGGACCCGAGCACCGCCGCCATCCGCACGCTCACCCCGGACCAGCGCCTCGTCGCCACCGTGCTCGCGCTCTCGGCGTTCGAGATGAACGTGAAGCGGGTGGAGCAGCTGCTGCCGGAGCCCCGGGCCCGTGCCGCGCTGCGCGGGCTCGTCGTCCAGCTGATTCTGGAGGTGGATGGCAGCGGGCGCTGCATGCTGCACGACATCCACCGGGATGCGCTCCTGGCCTCGCTGAGCCCCGAGGAGCTGCGGGACAACCACGCCCGGCTCGCCACGCTGCTGGCCAACGCCGACCTGGATCCCGTGGTGCGGGTGCGCGAGCGCTGCCGCCACCTGTGTGCCTGCGGGCGCTTCGAGGAGGCGGGACAGTTGCTGCTGGAGTCCGGCACGGAGTTCATCCGCCTGGGCGTGGCGAGCGAGCTCTTCCGGGGCTTCGAGGCCATTCCCCCCGAGCACCGCACACCGGAGATCATCCATGCGCGGGCGCGCACGCTCGCGCGCCTGCTGAACGTCCGCCGCGCCCACGAGGAGCTCCTCCGGCTGGACGTGAGCCGGGTCCGGGAGCCGCTCGACATCAAGGCCTCGCTGGCGCACGTGGCGATGCTCACGGGGGACCTGGTGGCCGCCGAGCGCGAGGCCCGCGCGGTGCTGGGGGATCCGCGCGCCACCGACGCGCTCCGGATGCGGACGGGGACGGTGTTCGCGCTCACCCGCACGTACCAGGGCTTCGGCGACGAGGCGCGCGCCTTCATCGACGCCGCCGAGCGCACGGCGGCCCTGCCGGCGCACCAGGGCTTCCTGCGCTTCACGCGCGCCTTCACCTTCTGGCTCGACGAGCGCAACACCGAGGCCGTGGAGGCCATGGAGAGCGCACGCGCCGTGTCCCGCGACGCGCCGCCCACGTTCCGCGCGAGCGTGCTCGGGCCCATGTTCTACGCGGGCCTGCTCTCGAGCACCGGACGCTTCGAGCGGGTCGAGGAGTTGCTGAAGCAGGCCGAGTCCCTGGTGCGCCACGAGCAGGATCCCCGCCTGCGCATCTCCTGGCACGCGATGCACGCGATGGTCCTGCACGATCGCGGAGAGCGCGAGGCGGCGCTGGGCGAGCTGCGGGTGCTCGAGAATGCCTTCCACCGCTCGGGAGAGCTGCTGGGGGAGCTGTGGGCGCGCGCGTGGATCGGCCGCGAGCTGATGCTCCTGGGGCAGTGCGCGGAGGCCGAGCGGCACCTGAAGGAGACGGACGCCCTGGCCCGGGAGCGCGGCATCCTCGGCATGTGCGCCGCCGTCGAGCGTTCCCGGCGCGAGGATCCGCTGGTGCGCCTGCGCGAGGAGCGTGTCGAGGCGCCCCACCCCGAGAAGCGGGGCGAGGTGACGCGGGCGCGGGCCCTCTCGGCGCTCCTGTCCGTGGCGGCGGGAGACACGGAAGCGGCGCGCGCGGCGATCGACTCGGTGCGCGCGACGGCGCTCGGCGCGGACTACGGGCTGGATCGCGCCATGGTGGCACTGGCGGAGTCACTGGCGGCGCGGCTGGCGGGCCATCCGGAGGCCGAGCGGGACGCGAGCCAGCGGGCCGAGGCCGAGGCGAGCGCGGCCTCCGTGGACCCGGGGCTGCTGGAGCGCCTCCGCGATGTGCTCGCTGTCACCCGGCGCGTCACCGCCCCCGGGCGCGCGATGCGGGCCGAGGTGCCGCGTGACGACGGGCCCGTCATCGTCGACGCGCGCAAGCACGAGCTGCGCTACCCGGGGCACGTCATCCCGCTCAAGCAGCGGCCCGTCCTGCGCAAGCTCCTCTACACCCTGGCGAACCGCCCCGGTGATGTCCTGCCCAAGGAACTGCTCGTGGAGCAGACGTGGAACAAGTCCTATGAGCCGCCCGTCCACGACAACCTGCTCTGGGTGAATGTGTGCCGGCTGCGTGAGCTGGTGAGCGGCTCGGGGATGACGCTGGAGCGGGAGGAGAGCGGCTACCTGCTCCAGGTCCCGGAGCGGTTCGTCTACATCGCGCCCGAGCGCGGCGACTAGGGGCGCTTTACCCCCGGGGGTCTCCAGGGTAGGAGGGGAGCCCGCACCATGATCGAGTCCGGCGCACGCATCGGGGATTATGAGATCTGGGGCCGTATTGGCGGCGGCGGGATGAGCGACGTGTGGCTCGCGCGGCATGTGCTGCTGGCGTCGCCGCTGGTGATCAAGACGCTCAAGCCCCACTTCCAGGCGGACCCCGAGGAGCGCTACCGGCGCATGCTCAACGAGGCCCGGCTGATGGCGCGCGTGCCCAGCCACCGCGTGGTGCGCGCCACGGACGTGCGCATCCACCAGGGAACGCCGCTGCTGGTGCAGGAGTACGTGGACGGCATCGACATGGACGAGGTGGACGTGCGCCGGCGCCGGGCCCTGGGGTACGGGCTGCCGCTGTGGTTCGTCTGCGAGGTGCTCGCCCAGGTGGCCGAGGGGCTCGCGGCCGCGCACCTCACCGGCATCCTGCACAGGGATCTCAAGCCGTCGAACATCCTGGACTCGCCGGAGCTGGGAACGAAGCTGGGGGACTTCGGCATCGCGGTGGCCAAGAGCGTGGGCGGAGCGAGCGGAGGGGAGATCTCGGGCACCGGGCCGTACATGGCTCCCGAGGTGCTGCGCGGAGAGGCATTCGACCGGCGCGCGGACGTGTTCGGGCTGGGCGCCACGGCCTATCACCTGCGCTATGGACGGCCGCCCTTCGATGGGATCGAGCCCCGCCTGCGAGGAGAGGCGCACCCCGTCTTCCCGAGCCCCAGTGGGCCCGAGGAGGCGTACTTCCAGCACGTGCTGGCGCGCATGCTCGCGCCGCACCCCGAGGCGCGTTTTCCCGATGTCACGCATGTGCGTCACTTGTTCGAGCGGCTGGCCAACGCCACGCGTCCGCCGGGCGCCGCCACGCGCCTGGAGGACGGCACGCTGACGCTCGGATCCACGCGGATCGTCTGTGAGACCGGAGACCTGGCCCTGGCGCAGGTGGAGGGTATCGTGAGCCCGGCGGTGCCCCGGTTGAACATGACGGGTGGGGCCGCGGCGGCCCTGCGAGCCCATGGCGGAGAGAGCATCCAGGAGGAGGCGCACCACTGGGGAGAGCAGCCGCTCGGGGCGTGTATCTCCACGGGGGCGGGGCGGCTCGCGTGCCAGCGGGTGCTGCACGCGGTGAGCGCGTGGGAGGAGGTCAGTTGCATCGGCCGGGCCATGCAACGGGCGCTGCTCACCGCGGAGGAAGAGGGGCTGAGCTCGCTCGCGGTGCCGGCGCTGGGCACGGGCGCGGGACGGGTCACCGTCGAGGCGAGTGCTCGCGCGGAGGCGTCGGCGTTGAGGTGGCACCTGTTGCTGGGCGGCAGCCGGCTGCGCGAGGTGCGCTTCGTGTTGTACGAGGAGTCCCTGCGCGAGCGCTTCCGGGAGGTGCTCGAGAGCGTGCTGCTCGACGCGGACGCGCCCACGCCCGAGGTGGGCAGGCCCGCGCAGATTTTGGAAGCCGCACCCGATGACAGGACGTTCGTGCCCGCGGTGGCGCGGCGCCTGGCCTGACCCGACGCATCCCCACTATCCCCTCTCCCCTCGGGAGAGGGGAAATTCAGCGCGGGGTTCCCGCGGAACCTCTTCGGACCTGGCTGGCCTCCCTCGGTGCGGACTGGAACACCCTCAACAGGAAGAACAGGGACGGGAGGATGAGCGCGGCGCCCACCGCGAGCGCCACCAGCAGGGCCCGCTGTGTAGCCACGGACGCCGCCGAGCCCTGAAGCGTGAAGTCCGGCACCACGAGGTACGGGTACTGCGAGGCCGCCCACCCCGCCACGATGAGGCCCACCTGCGCCGCCGCCGCCACACGCGCCGGCCAGAAGCGCCGCGCGAGCAGCAGCCCGAAGGCCAGCACCGCCGCCACCGCCGTCGCCGCGTGCAGCACCAGCGCGAAGGGCGAGCCCGTCAGCCCCTCCCACACCCGCGGCGCGCCTCCCCGAGCGAGCACCAGCACCCCCAGGGCCGCCAGGAACACCGCCACGCCCGCGCCCAGTGCCCGCCGCCGGAAGTCCTCCTGGAGCCCGGACTCGCGCGTCTCCGCGGTGAGGTACACCGCCGCCAGGAAGGCGAAGAGGCACAGGGCCAGCGCCCCCACCGCCAGCGCGAAGGGCGACAGCCACGCGGAGAAGAAGCCACTCACCACCGCGAGCCCCCGCACGCGGATGTCCCCGCTCACCACCGCGCCCACGCACATGCCCAGCAGCGCCGGGGACAGCACGCTCGCCACGCTGAAGACGAGCCCCCAGCGCCGCTGCACCGCGTCCCCGCGCGCGTCGTACGTGCGGAAGGTGAAGGCCGTGCCCCGGAAGACGATGCCCAGCAGCAGCAGCGTCAGCGGCACGTGCAGCGCCACCGACAGCGCCGCGAAGGCCCTCGGAAACGCCGAGAAGAGGATGACGACGCCGATGATGAGCCAGACGTGGTTCACCTCCCACACCGGCCCGAGCGCCTTCGCGATGAGCGCCCGCTGCTCCGCCTTGCGCGGCCCCGAGGCCAGCAGGTCCCACACGCCGCCCCCGAAGTCCGCGCCCCCGAAGAGCGCGTAGAGCACGAAGGCGCCCACCAGCGCTCCGCCCAGCCACAGCTCAGTGCTCATGGGCCACCTCCCCCGCCTGCGGCTCGTGGCCCGGCAGCGTGCCCGCCACCTGTCTCACCATGAGGAAGACGACCATCGCCCCCAGGAAGAGGTAGACGAGCGTGAACGTCCAGAAGGGCGCCGCCAGGTGCTGCACCGGTGTCACCGCCTCGCCCGTGCGCATCACCCCGCGGATGATCCACGGCTGGCGTCCCCACTCGGTGACGAGCCACCCCGCCTCCATCGCCACCACCCCGAGCGGCCCGCACAGCAGCCACCCCCACAGCACCCGCCGGTCCTCGGGCCACGCCTTGCGCCGCCAGCGCAGGAAGAGCGTCACCACCGACAGCAACGCCATCACGCCCCCCGTCCCCACCATCACCTGGAAGGCCACGTGCACCTTGGGCACCGGCGGCCACTCGTCGCGCGGGAACGCATCGAGCCCCTTCACCTCCGCGTCCGGATCCATGAAGGCCATGAGGGACAGCCCCCGGGGAATCTCCAGCGCGTAGCGCAGGGTGCCCGTCTCCATGTCCGGCAGCCCGCCCACGCTCAGTCCCGCGCCCCGCTGTGTCTGGAAGAGGCCCTCCGCCGCGGCCAGCTTCAGCGGCTGCGCGCGCGCCACGTGCTCCGCGGACTGGTGCCCCACCAGCGGCTGCACCAGCGCGGAGAGACACGCCAGCGGCAGTGCTATCGAGAGTGCCTTGCGGTGGAAGGCCGCCCCCGGGTGCCGCAGCAGCACGAAGGCGTGGATGCCCGCCATGGCGAAGGCGCTCGCCTGGTAGCACGCGAGCAGCGTGTGCGCCGTCTGATGCCGCCAGCCCGGGCTGAACATCGCCGCCACCGGGTCCACGTTCACCGGCCCGCCCGCCGTGAGCGTGAAGCCCGAGGGGTCGTTCATGAAGACGTTCACCAGCGTGACGAAGAAGGCGCTCGCCGCGCCGCTCAGCGCCACCATCACCCCCGAGAAGAGGTGCAGCCCCGCCGGTATCCGCTCCCGCCCGTACAGGTAGATGCCGAGGAACACCGCCTCGGTGAAGAAGGCCGTCCCCTCCAGCGCGAAGGGCAGGCCGATGACTTCTCCGTAGGTCCCCATGAAGGCGGGCCACAACAGCCCCAGCTCGAAGGAGAGCACCGTGCCGCTCACCGCGCCCACCGCGAAGAGGATGGCCGTCCCCTTCGCCAGCTTCCGGCTGAGCACCGCGTAGTCCGCGTCTCCCGTCCTCCGGGCCTTCAGGTCACTGAGCACCATCAGCAGCGGCAGCGCGATTCCCGCCGCCGCGAAGACGATGTGGAAGGCGAGGGACAGTCCCATCTGGGCACGCGCGTAGAGCAGGTCCATGGCGTGGATGAATCTGCTTTATGCGTGCATTCCACGCAATCAACAATTCTTATCCATGTGAAGACGAGAACGCGGCGCTCCCCGGTGACGGAGAGGGCCGCGTCCGTGGGTCCATGGTACCGGCTCGCTACGCGTGGGCCGGAGTCTGCAGGAAGCGCAGCCCGAGGCGCTTCCTGCCCTCCGGTGCCGGTGTCTGTTCGGCGGGCGGCAGCAACGACTGCACCGCGCGCCGGGCCATGGCCGAGGCCAGCGTGCTCACGAAGATGAAGACGAGCTTGCGGCCGAGCTCGATGGGCACGGGCCGATCCTCCGCACGAGAGGCCACCCGGTCCGGGTGCTCCCAGGCGCGCCGCACCGCCTCCGCGCGATGCTTCCACAGCAGCTCCTCGCGGTGACGCGCCCGCCACCACGAGTAGCCCATGCCCACCACGGCCAGCCCCAGCGCCACGCCGCCCGCTTGTATGAGCACGTCGCGGTTCTTCTCCACGGCCTTGCGCACCTGGAACTTCACGTCCAGGGCCCGCTCGCGGCGCCGATCCAGCTCCTCGAGGGTGAGCAGCAGCTCGTCGCGCAGCCGGTCCGCCGTCTTCTCCACCTGCTCGCGATCGCCCATGCCCGCGGTGATGTGCCCGCCGCTCTTGTTGTCCTGCTCGCTCATTGCAGTGTCTCCCGCGTGCGGGCGAGGTCCGTCTTCAGCCGCTCCTGCGTGTGGGGCAGGGGCTTCTTCGGCAGCCGCTTGACGCCCGCGAACGCCAGGCCACCCGACACCACCAGCAGGAAGACGCCCACCAGCAGCACGCCGAGCGTCTCGCTCAGCGGCAGTGCCAGCCCCAGCGCCACCAGGAGGGCCGCCAGGGCCATCAACCCCAGCACGCCTCCGGCTCCCAGGAGGATGCCCGAGGTGCGCGCCGCCTTCATCTCCTGCCGCAGCTCCTTCTTGGCGTGCAGCACCTCGGCCCGCGCCAGCAGCCGGGCCTCCTCGATGGCATGGCGGATGAGCTCCGCCGTGGACAAGGACTCCAGTTGCCTTCGCTCCAGACGCTCCGACTCGAGTTCCACGTCTCCGCCTCCCGGGGCATCCGGCGGGCCCCCCCGTGGTGCCGGGTGTGTCCCGCTCTCCCGCGGAAGGTGGGAGCGGGAACATTCCGCGGGAAGTCTGGACGCCGGGACGCGGCAACGCCCGGCTGCCTCCCCTCGGGCGGGCGGGCAAGCAGGGGCCCGGCTCCGTGCCGGCCGCTCAGCGGCGGCGCTTGGGGTGGTGCTGCTGGGCCAGGGCCGTGGCGAGCGTCTCGCGCACCTGCCGCGCCTGGAAGAGGCGGTCCGCCGTGTCCAGCAGCGTCTCCGCGTACAGCACGTGCTTGCGCAGCCGCGCCGGAATGGCCGCCGTGCCCAGGTGCGCGCCCACCAGGGCTCCCGTGCACGCCGCGGCCACGTCCGCCTCGCCTCCGCAGCGCAGCACCAGCTCCACCGCCTGGCGGAAGTCGTGCGGCACCTTCAGCGTGGCGTACAGCGCGGTGAGCAGCACCGGCACCACGTGCGGCGGCAGCCCGTCCACGCCCTTGAGCTGGCTGGGCGGCACGCTCACCTTGCGCAGCTGCGTCAGCGCTCGCGCCGGATCCCACGTCAGCAGCCGGGGCAGGTGCCGCAGCTCCTCGGCCAGCTCCTTGTCGTGCGCCGCCGCCGACAGCGCCAGCTCCTCGCAGAACTCCGCGGGCGTGAGCGGCTCGCTCGTCGTCAGCCCCAGGGCAATGGCCTGCGCGAACGCGGCCGCCGCCGCCGCGCACGTGGGATCCTTGTGCGTGAGCACCGTCAGCACGCCCGCGTCGTGGCGGATGCGCACCCGGCTCTTGCTCTCGAAGAGGCCCACCACCACCGCGCGGCTGAGCACCGAGGGGCACTTCACCCCCAGCGGCGCGCCCGCGCTCATCCACGGCGTACCCTGCGCCAGCTTCTGCAGCGCCTCGGCCAGCTGCTTGGGCGGCTGCAGGATGATGCCCTCCTGCCACAGCCACGCCAGGTGCGCCGCCGCGCTGCGCCCATCCACCTTGTTCTCGCGAATGACGCTCTCGGCCGCCGCCAGCATCAGCTGCGTGTCATCCGAGAACTGGCCCTTGGCGAACTTCCCCCGCGGCCGAGGCGCGAAGTCCTCCGCCAGTCCAGGCAGGCGTGTGAGGCTCGCGGGCGGAACGCCCCGCAGGGGAAACCCGAGGGCATCTCCGATGGCGAGTCCCAGGAACGCCGCGTGAAACCTGTCCTGGCGTTCGGCGGGGGTCAGCGACATGGGGAGCGGCAAGATAACCGAGCCGCGTTCCGTGACTAGCCCCGACTTTCATCTCTTCGTGAGTTCCCCGCATGCCGGCGCACAGCTTGGGTGAAGGTCGCTCTCCCACCACAAGGTGCTCCGGCCAACGCGCCACTGGCACGCGGCATGCCGGGTGCCTCAGCCGTCGCGGCCGAGGTTGACAACGGCCTGCAGTCTCGCCAGGACGGCCTGCGCCCCCTGGTGCAGATGCTCGCCGTCCCAGAGCGCCGGGGTGCTGTGTCCCCCGCGCTCCTTCCACGCCGCCTCCGCCTCCTCGAAGGCGACGTTGCGCAAGCTCACCCGGTCCTCCAGCGCGTAGTCCACCACGTAGCGGCGCGCCTCCGCCGAGCCCGGCTCGGCGATCCGGTGGAAGAGCTCCAGCACGCGCCCCACCATGCTCAGCTCGCCTCGGCGTCCGCCGCGGGCTTGAGGAAGTAGGCGGACAGCTTGCGCGGACTGCGCCGCACCAGATCTTCCAGCGTGTACTCGTCCAGCGTGCCCAGGAAGGCGCGCGTCGCCTCGTTGAGCACGCCGATGAGCCCGCAGGCCGGGGTGATGGGGCAGGTGTTCGTCTTCGGATCGAAACACTCCACGATGTGGAAGTCCGGCTCCATGCGGCGCACCACCTCGCCCACGGAGATCTCCGAGGGCGGCCGTGCCAGCACCACGCCGCCCGAGCGCCCCGGCCGCACCTCCACGAAGCCGTGGCGGCCCAGCCCCTGCACCACCCTCACGAGGTGGTGCTTGGAGATTCCATAGGCACCGCTCACCTCGCCCGTGGAGATCACCCGATCCGGGTTGACCGCGAGGTACAGCAGCACGCGCAGCGAGTAGTCAGCGTGAAGCGTCAGATGCACGGCTCGTCACCCCCGCCCCGTCCTGCGACGGAGGAGTGCTCGGGAGGAACGCATCCGCATGGAGGTCCTTGAGCGACAGTCCGGCGAGGAAGAGCTTCTTCCTCAGGGATAGCACCAGCGCCGGGTCGCCGCACAGATAAGCCCTCCAACCCGCCGGCCGGGGGCATTCTTCCTTGATGGCCGCGTCCAATGCCCCCACCGTCAGCCCCACTCTTTCCTGTCCCTTGAGAACACAGGGGCGGTACTGGAGCTGATTGTAACAGGATTGCAACGCGCGGAGCTCCTCCACGAGGTAGAGGCCGGAGGTCTCGAGCGCCCCATGGAAGAGCCAGATGGGCCCGGTGTGCCCTTGATTCAGCGCGTCCTGGAGGATGCCGTACAGCGGGGCCAGGCCCGTGCCCGTGCCCGCCAGCAGCAACGGCTGTTCGGGCCGCCCCGGCACGTAGAAGCACTCGCCCGCGGGGCCCTGCAGCTCCAGCGCGTCTCCGGGCCGGGCCTCGTCGAAGAGCCACCCACTCATGCGGCCTCCGGAGACACGCCGGACGTGCAGCTCCAGGGTGTCCTCGTGCGGCTGGCTCGCGAGCGAGTAGCTGCGCGCCAACCCGTCCGCCCGGAGGAGCGACACGTACTGGCCGGCCCGGTACTCGAAGGCCTTCTCCGGGCGCAGCCGCACGCACAGCACGCTGTCACTCAAGCGTTCGAGCGCGGTGATGCGCGCGGGCACCCGCAGCTCCGCGCCCGCCCCCGCCACCTCGAGCTCCCCCTCAGGGTGGCACGCACACGCGAGGAAGTAGCCCCGGGCCTTGAGCGTGTCCTTCAGGCCCACCTGGGCCTTCGCCGGCACCTCGCCGCGCTCGGCCCGCATCAGGCAGGACTGGCACGCCCCCGCCCGGCACGAGTGCGGTACCCGCACGCCCCCCCGCAGCAGTCCGTCGAGCACCGACTCGCCTTCGTCCAGCCCGTACCACTGGCCCTCGTGCTTCACCCTCGTCATGTGCACGCCCCCCTTCCGGCTCAGCGGTTGAGCACGTCCGCCCGCGCGCTCTCGGCGATGGCCAGCACCTGATCCACCAGCGGCTTCGCCACCCCCAGCTCCAGCAGCGTCGCCGACAGGTGCTCCGCCACCGCGTTGAAGTGCGTGTCATCCAGCCCGCGCTTCACCAGGTGCGTGTGCCCCTTGCGCATGTCCTTGCCCGAGTACGCGCTCGGCCCTCCGCACACCATCGTCAGGAACGCCTTCTGCTTCGCCGCCTGGCGCTCCATGTCCACGTCCTCGAAGAAGTGGCTGATGCGCTCGTCCGACAGGACCTTCCTGTAGAAGAGATCCACCGCCGCATCCATCGCCCCCTCCCCGCCAATCTGCTCGAACAGGCTGCTCTTCTTCTCCGCGACGTTGGTGCTCATGCGCTTGCTCCCCGGGCCTCTCGAGGCCCCCTGATTCGATGCATCTCGAATGCATCTTTAAAGATGTATCTTGAATGCTCCTTTTTTGACACGGCGTCAAGTGGTTTGCTCGCACGGACGGTGAAAAGGACTGGGAGGGTGCGTGGAAACGACGAAGCCCCCGATGCCTGACGCCCGGATTCGCGGGCATCGTGCACGGGGGCTCGGTTCGAGGCGTGGGGTGGGAACCCGGGGTCCGGATACCCTCACCCCGTCCCTCTCCCGAGGGGAGAGGGGTACTTCTCGCGGGGTAATTCTCTCAGGGTACTTCTCCTGATGGGGGACGGCTCAGCGCATCGTGGCGGCGTTCATGCGCGCCGTCTCGCGGCGCACCGTGGCCTGCTCGATGTCGAAGCGCACGTCGTCCGACGACATGCCGCGCAGACGCTCCTGCGCCTCCTGCATCCGCCGCTTCGCCGCCTCCACGTCGATGCCCGTCACCGACTCGGCCACGTCCGCCAGCACCAACACCTTGTCGTTGCTCACCTCGACGAAACCGCCCGCCACGAAGTAGTACTCGCGGCGCCCTCCGTCGATCAACGTCAGCGGCCCCGGCTCCATCAGCGACAGGAACGGCGTGTGGCCCGGCCGCACGCCGAACAGGCCCTTGCCGCCCGGAACGATCGCCTCGTCCGCCTGCACCGACAGGATGCGCTTCTCGGGGGTCACAATCTCGACCGTCAGCTTGGCCATGGGCTTCCGTGCTCCCTGCAGTACCGCTTTTTCAGAAGGTCAGCTGGTGGGACTTGCCGCCCACCGTCTCGAACTCGATGCGCCCTGCGTCCGTCAGGCGCGGGCCCTTGCCCGGAACCCCGAGCACGCCCTCCAACCACTTGAGGTGCTGTCCCAACTCCCGCACCTCCGACACCTCGCGCGGGCTCACGAAGCTCAGCAGGCGCCGCTCCTGCAAGCGCCCCTCGCGGCCATACTGCTCGGCCACCACCGTGTTGGCCCACGCGGGCACCTTCTTGTACTGCTTGCCCGTCAGCTTCACCGTCCCCTTGGGCGCCAGCGGGAAGAACACCCACACCCGCTCTCCATCGTTGGAGACGAAGTACAGGTCATCCACCCCGCCCACGCACTGCTTGAGCGTCCATACCGGCCCGCTCTCCTTCGCCACCTCCAGGGTGCACTTCCCCGGAGCCTGCTGCACCAGGCGCACGGTGAAGGTGCCGTTGGCACTCACCCGCGCACGGCTGGAGCGCTCCTGCCCGAGGGCCGGGAGCGCCACCAGCAACAGCATCAGCAAGAGGGTGGAACGCAGCACGTGGGCTCCCTCCCAGGCGGAGACGGCCGGCTCAGGCCGCCGCCATCTTGCGGGCCTTCTCCAGCGCCTCGTCGATGCCGCCCACCATGTAGAAGGCGGACTCGGGGATGTCGTCGTGCTTGCCGTCGGCGATCTCCTTGAAGCCCTGGATGGTGTCCTGGAGCTTCACGTACTTGCCCGGCGAGCCGGTGAAGATCTGCGCCACGAAGAACGGCTGCGACAGGAAGCGCTGGATCTTCCGGGCGCGCGCCACCACCAGCTTGTCATCCTCGGACAGCTCGTCCATGCCGAGGATGGCGATGATGTCCTGCAGCTCCTTGTAGCGCTGGAGGATGCCCTGGACCTTGCGGGCCACCGCGTAGTGCTCGGCGCCCACCACGTCCGGCGAGAGGATGCGGCTGGTGGAGTCGAGCGGATCCACGGCCGGGTAGATGCCCAGCTCGGAGATGGCGCGGTTGAGCACCGTGGTCGCGTCCAGGTGGGCGAACGTGGTGGCCGGCGCCGGGTCCGTCAGGTCGTCGGCGGGCACGTAGATGGCCTGCACCGAGGTGACCGAGCCCTTCGTCGTGGAGGTGATGCGCTCCTGCAGGCCGCCCATCTCCGTGGCCAGCGTGGGCTGGTAACCCACGGCGCTCGGGATGCGGCCCAGGAGGGCGGACACCTCGGAACCGGCCTGGGTGAACCGGAAGATGTTGTCGATGAAGAGGAGCACGTCGCGACCCTCGATGTCGCGGAAGTACTCGGCGATGGTGAGGGCCGTGAGGGCCACGCGGGCGCGGGCGCCGGGCGGCTCGTTCATCTGCCCGTACACCAGCACCACCTGGCTCTCCTCCAGGTTGTCGATCTTGATGACCTTGGAGTCCTGCATCTCGTGGTACAGGTCGTTGCCCTCGCGGGTGCGCTCACCCACGCCGGCGAACACCGAGAAACCACCACGCTCCACGGCCACGTTGCGGATGAGCTCCTGCAGGAGCACCGTCTTGCCCACGCCGGCGCCGCCGAACAGGCCAATCTTGCCGCCACGGGTGTAGGGGGCGAGCAGGTCGATGACCTTGATGCCGGTCTCGAACATCTGCACGCGCACGTCCTGCTCCGTGAACGGAGGAGGCTGGCGGTGGATGGGCCAGGACTCCTTGGCATTCACGGGGCCCTTCTCGTCCACCGGGTCGCCGGTGACGTTGAGGATGCGGCCCAGGGTGGCCTTGCCCACGGGGGCCTGGATGGGGGCGCCCGTGTTCTTCACCGGCACGCCGCGGGCCAGACCCTCGGTGGAGTCCATGGAGATGCAGCGCACGGTGTTCTCACCCAGGTGCTGCGCCACCTCGAGGGTGAGGTTGTCCGCCGCGTTGCTGATGTTGGCGTTGGTCACCTTGAGGGCGGTGTACACCTCCGGGAGACCCCCGGGCGGGAACTCCACGTCCACCACAGGTCCGAGAACCTGCGTCACCTTGCCTACCGTCGGAACTTGAGCGCTCATGGAATGTCTTCCGTCCCTCGTCGAAATTGTGGCCCGGGGGATGGGCGGGCCCCCTCTACAGGTGGCCTCCCCCAGGGGTCAAGCTTCGCGGCCCCAAGGCCAGAAGCGGAACTTCTACTTCAGAGACTCCGCGCCGGACACGATCTCCATCAGCTCCTTCGTGATGACCGCCTGGCGGGTGCGGTTGTACGTGAGCGACAGGCTGGCGATCATGTCCGAGGCGTTGCTGGTGGCGTTCTCCATGGCGCTCATGCGGGCGCCATGCTCGCTGGCGACGCTCTCCAGCAGGGAGCGGTACAGCTTGATGGCCACCGCCTGGGGCACCAACCGGTCGAGCACGTCCTGGCGGCCCGGCTCGTACTTGAAGTCCACCAGGGCGGGGGTGGGCGCGGCCACCGGGGCGCTCTGGCCGGCCTGGGCCGCCGTGGGGGCGCCCACCGAGAGCGTCTGCAGCGGCAGCAGCTGCGCCACGGACACCTTCTGGCTGATGGCGGAGAGGAACTCGTTGTAGACGACGTAGACGGCGTCCACCTCGCCCTTGAGGAAGCGCGCGCTCATCTCCTCGGCCACCTGCGAGGCGTGGGTGTAGTCCAGCCGCTGGAAGAGGTAGCCGAAGTCCTTGCGCATCTTCTGGCCGCGCTGCCGGAAGAAGTCGTTGCCCTTGCGGCCCACGGTGGAGATTTCGATCTCCACGCCGCTGTTCTCGTACAGGAAGCGGCTGGCGCGCCGGATGACGTTGGAGTTGAAGCCGCCCGCGAGGCCGCGGTCCGAGGTGAGCAGCAGCAGCTCCACCTTGCGCACCGGACGGGACGTCAGCAGCGGGTGGGCCAGCTCCTCACCGCCGGAGCGGGTGGCCAGGTCGGAGATGATCTGATCCAGCATCTGCGCGAAGGGACGCGCGGCGATGATGGCGTCCTGCGCCTTGCGCAGCTTCGCGGCGGAGACCATCTTCATGGCCTTGGTGATCTGCCGCGTGTTCTTCACCGAGCGGATGCGCTTGCGGATATCGCGAAGGGACGCCATGGGGCCACCAACTCCTCTGGAAACAGGCCTGAACGCGGCCCCCTATATAGGCGGTATGGCGGCCGGTCAACCGTGGCCTTGCAACTCGGGGCGCCCTCCCGGGATCAGGGCCGGGCGTCCAGGCGATTCCACCGGGGGTGCCACCCTGGACCTCCGGGCTTAGCCTTCGGGGGCAGGTTCACTCATCGGCGGAGCGCGGAACCATGGTTTCCCTGCGTGGCCCGGTATTGATCGTTGAGGACGACCCGGACATCCGGGAGTCGCTCCAACACTTCCTGGAGGCCCATGGCTACCCGGTGGTGGTGGCCAGCCATGGCAAGGAGGCGCTCGAGCACCTGGGACGCGCCCCCCGGCCCGCCCTGGTGGTGCTGGACATGAACCTGCCCGTCATGGACGGCAACCGGCTCCTCACGGCGCGCAAGGGGGATGAGCACCTGCGCGCCATCCCCGTGGTCATCCTCTCGGCGGCCCTGGCGGGGATGAGCACGAGGGACAGGGCCCTGTACGCCTCCACCTATGGGGTGGCCGCCCTGCTGGGCAAACCGGCGGACCCCCGGCAGGTCCTGGAGGCCGTGGAGCGGCACGGTTTGAGCGCCGAGGACACGAGCGCGGGTGTCCCCGTGTGAGCACCAGGCGAGAGAGCCTCTTCCTTCTGGGAATGAAGGGACGAGAATGAGGCTCCCGGCGGTTTGGCCGGGGACCATGGGGAGAGGCGGCAAAAGGGCGCGAGCCTTGCGCAGGTGGGTGCTGGGGCTGCTGGCCATGGGGCTGGCGGCGGTCCTGGGCGTGTGGGTCGTTTCCTTCTATGTGGAGAAGCGCTACGCGGACCGGATCATCCCGCGGGCCGAGGCCCCCCAGGCCCCGGTGGCGCTGGTGTACGGGGCGGGACTGGCCCCCGGAGGCGTGCCCTCGGCCGTGCTGGCCCAGCGGCTGGACGCCGCCATCGCCCTGTACCGCGCGGGCACGGTGGACTCGCTGCTGCTCAGCGGGGACAACTCGGACCCCTTCCACGACGAGACGCGTGCCATGGTGCGTTACGTCCTGGAACGGGGCGTCCCCGCCGAGGCCGTACAGGAGGACGACGCCGGGCTGTCCACCTACGACAGCTCCGTCCGGGCCCACACCGTCTTCGGGGTGCGCGAGGCGGTGCTCGTCACCCAACGTTTCCACCTGACGCGGGCGCTCTACATCGCCAACTCGGTGGGCATCGACGCCTGGGGAGTGGCCGCCGACGAGGGCCGGCCCCGCACCCGCCGCTACGCCGTGCGCGAGACGTTCTCCCGGGTGCTCGCCCTGGGCATGGTCCTGGCCAACGCGGAGCCCCGCTACCCCTCCGGCCGGACACTGGCCTCGCCGCGCTGAGCCACCTGACAGGCGGGCGTCCCCGCGCTGTTGCGTGGAATCCCTCGGGTTCGCACCGTTGGCTCGGGCAGCCAACCCGGCGTGCTCGGAGGAGACACCATGCGATTCAAGAAACTCGGTTCCGAGGACGTGGGTGAGTCCGAGTCCCTGCGCAACCGGGACCCCGTCACCGGACAGGAGCACATCAACTTCACGGATCAGGAGCTGACGGCCACCCCGCCCCTGGAAGAGGACCCGGACTACCGGGACATCCTCCCGGATCAGATCCACGAGTTCCGGCGGGGCGACGAGGAGGAGCAGGAGGAGGAGCTCACCGCTCGTCCCCGGGAGCCGCTGCGCCCCATGCCTCCCAATGATCTGCCGGAAGGCTAGACGAGGGGCGGGCCCTTGGAGACCCCCCGCCGGCCCCGCTCCCAGGTGACGCCCCGCACGGTGTGGACGGTGGCGCTGCACGTGCTGGCGCTGGTGGCCGTGCTGTGGCTGCTGGCCCGGGCGTGGACGGTGCTGTCCTGGGTGCTGGTGGCCCTGTTCCTCGCGCTGGCGGCGCATCCCCTGGTGCGCTGGATGGAGCGGCACCACGTACGCCGCGGCCTGGCGGTGTTCTCCGTGGCCCTGCTGGGGCTGGGCCTGCTCTCGGCGCTGTTGATGACCCTGGTGCCGATGCTCATCGAGCAGGGTCTCGCGCTGGTGCGGGCCGCGCCCGACTACGTCGACCAGCTCCAGCACCTCTCGTGGGTGGAGAAGCTGGACGAGCGCTATGACGTCATCGACCGGGTGGCCACGGAGCTGCGCCAACACATCCCCATGGCGCCCGGACCGTACATCGGAGTGGTGACGGACCTGCTGCAGCGGCTGGCGGCCGTGGTGACCATCTCCGTGTTGACGATCTTCTTCCTGCTGTTCGGCCCGGACCTGTTCGACAAGACCCTGCAGTGGGTGGAGCCGTCACGCCGCGAGCACTGGCGCGGCCTCGCGCACGAGATGCACCGCACCGTGGGCGGCTACGTGGCGGGAGCGTTCCTCATCTCGTTCATCGGCGGCGTGGTGACGGCGGTGTCCACGCTGCTGCTGGGCGTGCCCTACTTCATGGCCCTCGGCCTGGCCATGGCGGTGCTGGGACTCATCCCCTTCGTGGGCTCCACCCTGGGCCTCTTCCTGGTGGCCGGGACGACGTTCGCCTCGGTGGGGACGAAGGCGGGCTTCATCGCGGTGGCCATCTTCGTCGTCTACCAGCAGGTGGAGGGAAACCTGCTGCAGCCCCTCATCCAGCGCCGGACGCTGAAGATGAACCCGCTGCTCATCGCCCTGGTGATGCTGGTGGGCACCGCCCTGGCGGGCCTCCTCGGCGCGCTGCTGGCACTGCCCATCGCCGGCGCGGTGCAGGTGCTCCTCGAGGACCGGCTGGCGCGGATGCAGGAGCAGTGGCGCAACGGGAAGGACGGGGTGACCCGCGTCATCCTCGCCCCCGAGGACCGGGAAACCCGCCCCCGGCCTCCCGTCGAGCCTCCCGTGATTCAGCACTGATTCCACTCCCCCAGACGGGGAGAGTCCTGTCAGGGGGAGGCTCCGGCCGCGATGGGGAGCAACTGGTCCGATGGTCGGACCAGTCGGCACATCGCGCGGCCGGAAGGTGCCCCGTGCGTTTCCGCAGGAGCACCCCTGAAAGAACCTGCTTCCGCTGGCCTGGCGAGAAGACAGTCCAGACGAGCGGCGACGCGGCTCAGCGCCGGCCGCGCGCTGCGGCCTTCTTGGCCGGGGCCTTCTTCGCAGCTGCCTTCTTCGCCGCGGCCTTCTTGGCTGGGGCCTTCTTCGCAGCTGCCTTCTTCGCAGCTGCCTTCTTCGCTGCGGCCTTCTTCGCAGCGGCCTTCTTGGCGGGAGCCTTCGCGGCCGCCTTCTTCGCCGGAGCCTTCGCCGCAACCTTCTTGGCTGGGGCCTTCTTCGCGGCGGCCTTCTTCGCCGGGGTCTTCGCGGCAGGAGCCTCCGCAGCCGCCTTCTGGGCCGGCGCCTTCGCGGCGGACTTCCTGGCCGGAGCCTTCTCACCAGCCGTGGACGTGGTGTCGCCACCCGCCACCGTCGCGGCCACGTTCGCCACGGCGGCAGCCGTCTTCGCAGCACCCTGCGCGACGTCGGCAGCCGTCTTCACGGCGGAGGCGGCCTTCTTCACCGCATTCCGAATACGGGAAACGGGCGCGGGCTGCTCCTCGGCAACCACCTGCCGGAGCTGCACCACCCGGCGCTCGGCCGCCGCAACCACGGGCTTCTGCAATTCCTCGTCGGACTCCTCCTCGGCCTCTTCCTCTTCGCCGGCCTCTTCCTCCTCGCCCTCCTCGGCCGCTTCCTCCTCGCCCTCGCCGGCCTCTTCCTCAGCGGCCGCTTCCTCCTCCTCGCCCTCCTCGGCCGCTTCCTCCTCAGCCGCCTCTTCCTCCTCGCCCTCCTCCTCCTCTTCCTCTTCCTCCTCGGCCTCCGCCTTCGGCCGCGAGTCCTCGTCGTACTCCACGGACAGGTCGCTCAGCGCTCCCTGCACCGCCGACAGCGCGCGGGCGAACGTCCTGTCGCCGAACTCCTCCACCTCGGCCGGAGGCACCAACACCTCGAGCATCGTCTGCAGCGTCCGGTACAGCCGCAGCTCGCGCTTCTCCGTCTCCCAGGTGCCGTAGAGCCAATCATCCTCCGCCAGCGACTCCGCCCAGCCCGGCAGGGCACTATCGGCCTGCTCCACCATCGCCGACTTGCGCGCCGCGAAGAGCTGCCGGTGCGGCCCCTTCACCCCGATGCGCCACACCCCCGCGGCCGGCAGGCTCTCCAGCTTCAGCCGCGTCTTCTCCAACACGCTGGCCGTGCCCTCGGGACCATGCAGCGGAAACAGCGTCACCTCTCCCTGGAGCTCCCCACCGTTGAACGTCCGGTACAGCGAACCGAGCTCCTCGGGGAAGGGCACCCCGCACTCGGTCTCCGCCCTCCGGATGTCCTCGGCGCCCACTCCGGCGTCCGTCCGCTTCGCCGACTTCTGAAGTCCCTCCAGCCACTCGTACATGTCCCCTCCGTCGAGGGCCCCAACTTATGGCGCCCGGGGCCTGCTGCGCAGTGTGCCTCGTCGGATATTGTGCACCGCCACGGCCCGCGCGGGCAGCCTTTCCGCACTCCGCGCCCGCATCTCCCGTATGGATTCCCCCATGAATTCAACCCACGGGACTTCCCCCCTCCATCCCTCTCCTGGAGCCTCCATGCCCCTCCCGCGCGTCCTCCTGCTGCTCCCCCTCGCCCTGTCCCTGATCGCCTGCGGCCCCAGCCACGAGGGCACCGTGACGTACCAGGTGAGCCTCGAGCCCGGCGGCGTGATCGGCGGCACCATCGCCGACAGCCTCCGCGTGGAGCCCACGGATGCTCAGTGGACGGCCTTCCTCTCCCAGGCCCGCGCCGCCCTGGGCGAGGCCCCCTCCCGTTTCGAGGTCACCAGCGCGCGCATGCTCCTGGATGTCACGAAGTCGAAGAATGTGGGCACGCTCCAGGACGTGCTCTCCGGTGAGGTGACGCTCTTCCTGCGCGCCAGCGAGACCGGCACCCAGGTGGACATCGCCACCCTCGAGAACCCCCGGGGCAGCGCCCAGCTCGACATGGACACCACCCGCGACTCGCTGGAGTCCCTGAACGCCCACCTCGCCCGGGGCGACTTCCTCCTCGGCCTGCGCGGCGGCACCTCCCGGACCCCCTCCAGCGACTTCGAGGCCGTCATCACCCTCACCCTCGACATCACCGCCCGCTGACCTGCACTCCGGGGACCCCCCTCCCGGCCGCAAGGGCCTCGCCCGGCCGCCTGCCCTCCCCTGCCTCCCCGCCCCTCCCGAGCCCAGCTTCCCCGAAAAGGTTCGAAAGGAGTGGTTCACATGAAGCGCTCGTGGGGACGGTGGGCAGTGCTCGGCTCGATGGCGATGGCCCTGGGGATGGGGGGCCCGGCGATGGCACAGGCCAGCAAGACCGGGCACATGCCCCACAAGACGGGGGACATCAAGGCGGACGAGGCCCACCGCGTGGGCATGATGATGCTCGCCGATGGCGCGCCGGCCTTCCTCGCGCAGCTCCGGGCCATCAACGAGTCGGAGATCGCCCTCGGCGAGCTCACCGTGCAGAAGGCCGCCAGTCCCGCCGTGAAGCAGTACGGCGAGCACATGGTCAGCGACCACCGGACGGCCGACCAGCAGCTCCTGGACTTCGCCAAGCAGCGCAACCTCCAGCTCCCCGTCCGGCTCCAGCCCACCAACGACGTGCAGACCCGCCTCAGGAGCGCCAACGAGGCCACCAAGGCCAGGCTCACGGTGCTGGACGCTCCCCTCTATGACCAGGCCTACCTGGCCTCGCAGGTGGCCAACCATGACGAGGCCATCCAGCTCGTGACGCTCGGCCGACAGCAGTACCCCGAGCTCGCGCCCCTCCTGGACGGACTGCTCCCCAAGCTGCGTGAGCACCGGGACCAGGCCTACCGGCTGCTCGGCCAGTCCCAGCCCCAGGCCCAGGCCGCCCAGCCGCAGCCGGCCCAGCAGCCGGCACAGCCCGCGCAGCGTCAGGCCCGCCCGCCCTCTGGCGAGCGCCGCTGAACCACCCAGGCGCCCGCTTCCCCGGTTGAAGCGGGCGCCCGGCACCGTTACTCACGGGGCCATGTCACATCCCGTGAGCTACGACGCGACGGCGGAGAGCTTCGACGCGCTGGTGCTGGAGCCCAAGGACGAGCTGGTGGTGGTGGACTTCTGGGGACCCGGCTGCCCCAACTGCGACATCTACGCGGCCGCCGAGCCCTCCCTGCTCTCCGAGCTCGAGGGCGCCCGCATGCGCGTGGTGAAGGTGAACGCGTACGAGCACGAGGAGCTGGCCCGGCGCTTCGGCCTCTACGGCATCCCCACCTTCCTCCTGTTCCGCGATGGCAAGCTGCTCGGGAAGATGAGCCAGTACTACGGGCGCGAGTACTGGCTCGGCGTCATCCGCGACCACCTGCCCCGGGCCTGACTAGCGGCGCAGCTCGGGGAAGGGCGAGGTCGGCGAGCTGTAGCGCCCGGTCACCATCGACCAGCGCACGTTGCCGTGAATCCACGCCTTCATCCCCTCCACGTACGAGAGGACGCGCGGCTCCACCGGCCCCTGCTCCAGCAGCACCTCCTCGCACGCGAGGAACGCGTCCGTGTCCGCGTTGATGACGCCGATGGCCTCGTGGATGGCCGCCTCCAACCCCAGCCGCTGGTTGACCCGCAGCACGTGCACGAAGTTGTTGGGGTTGTGGTGCCAGAGGACCTCCTTCTCGAAGGAGAACAGGTCGTTGGTCAGCCCCACCACCCGCGTGCACAGGTGCCGCATCCGCTGCACGAGCGGCTGCTGGAAGAGCGCCTCGGGCAGCTCCTGCCCCTCGCGCGAGAACTCCACCAGGTCCAGCGCCGTGTACATGGCCGAGTCCATGGCACGCTGCGCGATGTAGGGCTCCAGCTCCGGAACCGTGCCCGCCGCCCAGTGGCGCGCCGCCGGCAGCGTGCCCCGGTACAGGTAGTCCTCCACGTCCCGGGTGAAGCGCTCCAACCACGCCTCGCTCGCCAGACGGCTCATGCGCCCGCGCAGGTGGTGGGTGAAGCGCTCCAGCGGCGTCGCCCGGGTGCGCGGCGGGCCTCCGCGCAGCACCTTCAGACAGGACTCCACGTACTCCTGGAGGTACTCCGGACGCTGGCCCACCTCCTCCTGCTCGTCGGCCTGGTCATCGAAGAGGAACAGCCACACGTGCCAGTCGTTGCAGACCTCCAGCCGCTCCCGCGTCCCGCTCGGGTAGGTGTAGGCCGTGAGCAGGCCGAACTGGCTCGCGTCGAAGCGCCTCACCACCGGCTGCACCTTCGGCAACAGCCTCACCGCCAACACCCGCGCCCGCGTGGCCCGGTCGATCGCCCTCGCATGCAGGCTCGGCTCCGAGTGCCAGGACGTGGGCAGCCTCAATGTCGAGAGGCTGGGTCCCCTGAGCAGCGGCTCCTCTGACGGCGGGGTGAACGCGGCGGAACCGGACGGGAGGACTGAAAGCATCGGAACCTCGAGCGAACGGGAACCCTGGGAGCGACCCTCGTTCTCGGCCAGTGACACTACAATAATGAACCACCACTGCAAAAGAGTTCCTCGTTCCTCGCGAAAATCCCGGATTTGGCCCGAGAGGAAGGGTACAGGAAACTCGCTTTCCCCCCATTGTACCACTTTGTCGCATTTTGTCGCTATTTGAGACTCTCATCCCCTCAATCACCGGGAGCGACAGAGAGGTGACGCCCGGTGCGGGTAGCGGCAACCCGGAGAGGCGGCGCGGGCCGCCCGCTGTCGGGCACCGGAAGGAAGGAGCGCCCGCTCAGTCCAGCAGGACGCGGCGCACCGGCGCGACACACCGCCCCTCACGCTCGGGGATGAAGCCGCCGGAGAAGCCCTCCTCCCCGTCCTCGCCCAGCAGCGACCAGCCGCCGTGCAGCCCCGGCTCCGGACTGGCCGCGTGCGTCAGCACCAGCACCGCCACCACCTCGACCCCCGCCGCGCGGAAGGCCCCGACGTGCATCAGCCCCCACTTCGTTCCGATGACGCCGATCCGCATGCCCTATCCGCCGCAGCCGATCCGCTGCGTCCCGATGATGACGTCGTCGTACCAGAGCTCATCCTGCTCGCTGTGGTACGTCTCGAAGCCGAACCACGCCTTCCCATACTGCGGCGACCAGGTGCTCAGGCTCTTGCCCCAGTTCGTCGTGTGCAGGCCCTCCACCTCGGTCCCGTCGAACCACACGCGCAGCTCGTGCTGGGCCCCGTTGAAGAACGCCTCCACGCAGTGCCACTTCCCCGCCTGGAGCTGCACGCCCTTGCTGGGCTCTCCCCACGGGCCCGAGAGCACCTCGTACTCCGTGCCCGGGTGGATGAGGTTCGCCTCGAGCACGTACTGGTGGAAACCGATGCGCACCATGCGCTGGTTGTCCGCCGAGCCTCCTCCGAAATACGTGCTGTGGCCCTGGCCCATGCCGTTCTTCGAGTGCAGGAAGACCCGCGCATAGAAGCTGTTGTACTGCGGCGGGAAGGGCTCCGTGGCCGTGAACAACACCGAGCGGTAGCTGCTCGTGCCCGTTCCATTCACATACACCGACTTCGAGCCCGAGTGCGCCTGCGTGCCGTCGATGGAGATGCTGCCCTTGTTCTCGAAAATCTGTACCTGCCACTTCGATGAATCGGGCGCTCCACCCACGGAGGCACCTTCGAAGTCGTCACAGAGCAGCACGCCGTCCACGCCACACGCGCGCACGCCCGGCCCCGTGCCGGGTGACGTGGTGTCGGGGGCATTCGGGTCGCAACTCCAGGACACTCCGAGGACACAGAGGAGCTTCAGCCACGCGCCACGTCGTTGATTCACGGTCACCACGCCTTTGGGGGTCAGGAGCGCTCAGCCTAGCGCCTCGTGTGCCCGGGTGGAGCGGAGACGTCCGCGGGTGGGAACCCGGAGGGCGAGGGGACATGCGCACAGTGCGGCCCCCTTTTCACCGGCTGCGACGTCCTCCTCCCAGGGCTACATTCCGCCCTCCGTTTCCCGCAGAAGGAGTCGTCTTGAGAATCGCCGCATTCACCCTCGCGGCCGCCCTGAGCGCGGCCGGTTGCTCCCACTCGCCCATGACGAAGCCCGAGCCCGAGCCCACCTCCTCCGTCCAGGCCGAAGCCCGCAAGCCCCTGCCTCCTCCCGAGGGCTCCAAGCTCCTCTCCGGCACGCTCGAGACCTTCAACGCCGCCTGCTCCGCCGACCTGGAGCGCGCCCGTGCCCGCATCGCCACCCTGAAGTCCCTCGAGGCCTCCGACGGCCACGCCGTCCTCGAGGCCTATGACGACGCCACCGCCGCCATCGGTGGCGCGCTCAGCCGCTCCAGCCTCACCCGCGAGGTCCATCCCCAGGCCGCCTTCCGCGACGCCGCCCGCGCGTGCGAGCAGCAGGCCGATGCCCTCAACGTCGAAATCTCCCAGGACCGCGGCGTCTATGACGCCCTGTCCGCCGTGGACCTCGCCCAGGCGGATGGCCCCACCCGCTACTGGATGGAGCGCACCCTGCTCGAGTTCCGCCGCGCGGGCGTGGATCGCGATGACGCCACCCGCGCCAAGGTGAAGGCCCTCAACGAGGAGATCCTCAAGCTCGGGCAGACCTTCACCCAGAACATCTCCGAGGACGTGCGCAAGGTGGAGCTGGACCCGAAGGAGCTCGCCGGCCTGCCGGAGGACTTCATCCAGGACCACGCGCCAGGCGCCAACGGGAAGGTGGTCATCACCTCCAACTACCCCGACTACTTCCCCTTCATGACGTACGCCCGCGATGGCAAGGCGCGCGAGAAGGTGTGGCGCGCCTACCACCAGCGTGCCCACCCGAAGAACCTGCCGGTGCTCGAGCAGCTCATCGCGAAGCGCCACGAGCTGGCCACGCTGCTGGGCTATTCCTCCTGGGCCGCCTTCGTCACCGAGACGAAGATGACGCGCACCCAGCAGGTGGCCGCGGACTTCATCGACAAGGTGGCCGCCACCGCCGAGCGGCGCGCGAAGCAGGAGTACGCGGACCTGCTCGCCCGCAAGCAGAAGGACGAGCCCAAGGCCACCACCGTGGAGCCCTGGGATCAGGACTCCTACGAGGACAAGCTCAAGGCGGAGAAGCTCGGCTTCGACTCACAGGCGATGCGGGCCTATTTCGAGTACGGGCGCGTGAAGCAGGGCGTGATGGACATCACCTCGCGCATGTGGGGCATCACCTACGTGCCGGTGAAGGACGCGGCGGTGTGGCACCCGGACGTCGAGGCCTATGACGTCATGGAGAACGGCACGCTGCTGGGCCGCATCTTCCTGGACATGCACCCGCGGGAGAACAAGTACAAGCACGCGGCCCAGTTCGACCTGGTGTCGGGCCAGGCCGGCAAGCGCTACCCGGAGGGCGCGCTGGTCTGCAACTTCCCGCGCACCGGCGCGCTGATGACGCAGGACGAGGTGGAGACGTTATTCCACGAGTTCGGCCACCTGCTGCACCACGTCTTCGGCGGCCGCCAGCAGTGGAAGGGGCTCTCGGGCATCGCCACCGAGTGGGACTTCGCGGAGACGCCCTCGATGCTGCTGCAGCAGTGGGCCACCCACCCCACCATCCTCCAGCAGTTCGCCCGCCACCACGAGACGGGCGAGGTGATTCCGGCCGCGCTGGTGGAGAAGCTCCGGGCCTCGAAGGAGTTCGGCAAGGGCCTGTGGACGCGCCGGCAGATGTTCCTGGCGGCGGTGTCGCTGGACTACTACTCGCACGCGCCGGGCTTCGACACCACCGGGGCGCTGAAGAAGCTGCAGGAGAAGTACAGCCCATTCCGCCACGAGTACCGCGACGGAACGTACTTCCAGCTCGCCTTCGGACACCTCGAGGGGTACTCGGCCGCGTACTACACGTACGTGTGGTCGCTCGTGATCGCCAAGGACCTGGAGACCGAGTTCCAGAAGAACGGCTACCTGGATACGGCCACCACGATGAAGTACCGCAAGACGGTGCTCGAGCCCGGTGGCTCCAAGCCCGCCGCGGAGCTGGTGAAGGACTTCCTCGGCCGGCCCTACGGCTTCGACGCCTACCGCGCGTATCTCGACGCGAAGTAGGCGTCTGGGGCGAAGCCCTATGCCACGGCTTCGCCCCAGCGCTGATGGGCCAGCTCCAACGTCCGGGCATTCTCGGGCACCTGGCGCAGGAAACGCTCGCGCGCCTCGGGCTCGGGGATGTCACTGGCACGGGCCCTCACGCACCGCAGGGCCTCGCGCAGGGCTTCTTCTCCCGCGCTCGCGTCTCCCTGCGCGAAGCAGGCTTCCGCCAACGCC
Source organism: Archangium sp. (assembly GCF_057119385.1). Lineage (NCBI taxonomy): Bacteria > Pseudomonadati > Myxococcota > Myxococcia > Myxococcales > Archangiaceae > Archangium > Archangium sp. Next base: position 55,487 of record NZ_DBNGVP010000138.1, read on the forward strand.
AGACGCATGCCCACCGCGAACACGCCCTCACTGCCCATCCGCGCCAACTCGCTCACGCCCAGCTCCGCCACCTCCCGCGCCTCCACGGCCCGGCCCTGGGCACGCAGGATGCCACTGAGGACCGTGCGCGCGTACACCCGGTAGACCAGGAAGGGCACCAGCAGCTCACACGCCTTGCGTGCCAGGGACTCGGCTTCGCTCAGCGCGCCACCGTCCGCCGTCATCCGCGCCAACAGGGCATGGCTGACGCCTGGAATGAAGAGGTAGCCGCTCTCCCGCGCCATCAACTCGAGCAGCCCGGCATGTGCCTCCCGCCGGTCTTCCGCCTCGGGACGGTCGGCCAGCACCAGGCTCAAGTCCAACAGGGCAGTCTCCACCAGCAGATGCTGCTCCGTACGCCTGGCGGTCCCCAACGACTTGCGCAGCACCTCCACGGCCGACGGCCGCTCTCCCATCGCCCCCAGGCTGAACCCCAACAGGGTCTGCATCACAATCGTGTTGCGCTCCGAGCCCACCGCGCTGAAATCCCGCTCTCCCTGCTCGGCCAACTTGACGAGCCGCCAGGGACTGGACTCGAAGAAGCAGGAGGCGTGGCCCTTCAACAGGCTGGCGATTCCCCGTGCCAGGGGCGAGTGGGCCATCACGTCAGCACCCACTTCCATGAGCCGCCCCAGCATGGCTTCCACCTTCTGCCGCTCTCCGGAGATCATGAACCCAGCGCCCATCAAGGCGATGGCCTCGAGATAGGCCTCGACCGCCTTGGGCTCCGGCGTGGTACGCACCAGCAGCTCGCCCAGACTGGCCGTCACGTCCGGACGGGTGGAACTGGCGCCCCCGAAGATCAGGCTGCCCATCAACCTGCACCACAACGGGCTGCCGGCCTTCAGTCCCGCCAACGCCGGGACGCCCAGCTCCAGGGCCCTGGACATCTGCGCCCTCCAGAAGAGCACCATGGCCTGGAGCGCCTGAAGCCGGGCGAGGCCCTCACCGCTCACCCCACAGGCCACGGCCGCCTCCACGCACCGCAGCGTCTCCTGCATGTTGTTGCGCTCGAAGAGCCGCTCGGCGGCCCGGGTGTAGAAGCTGGCGGCCCGCTCCAGCTGCTGTCCCCACTGGAAGTGCGTGGCGAGCACCAGCTCATCCGGCTCCCCCATCCGCTCCAACCACGCCCCCGCCCGCTGATGACCCAGGGGCCGCTGGCCCTCGGGCACCAGTCCGTACGCCGCGTCCCTCACCAGCGCGTGGCGGAACCGGTACTCGGTGGCCGTGGCGAAGTGGCTGTCGGGCAGCGGCTCGATGACCTCCTGCTCCACCAGCACCCGCAGGTGCTGCTCCAACCGAGCCGGCTCCACCAGGTGGCCCAACAGCTCCCCCACGCCTTCCAACCAGAAGACGCGTCCGAAGATGCTCGCGGCCAACAACACCTGGCGCTCCCCGTGCACCATCCGCAGCAGGCGCGCCTGCAATACCGCCAGCACCGTCTCCGGGGCCTTCTCCCCGCGCCCTTCCGCCGCCATGCGGATGAGCTCCTCCAGGAACAGGGCATTGCCGTCCGACTGCTCCACCGCCCGCTGCACCACGGACTCGGACACCCGCGGCCCCAACACCTCCCGCACCAGCCGGCCACACGCCTTGCGGCTCAACCCCTGGAGCGGCACCTCCTGCAGCCGCCTCGCCCAGAGTCCTGGGAAGAGCTGCTTCACCTCGGGCCGGGCCAGCGCCAGCACCAGGAAGGGCTGCCCGGCCAGCTCCCGCAGCAGCCCGTCCACCAGCGTCACCGTCAGCGCGTCGCTCCAGTGCAGGTCCTCCAGCACCAGCAGCACCGGCTGATGGGCGCACTCGGCCTTCAGGAAGGCACCCAGGGCCCGGCCCACCTGCGTGCTCATCAACTGCGGATCGCCTCGCGCCGCACGCAGCCGGGGACTCTCCTCCTCGGGGAAGGGGATGGCGCACAGCTCGCCCAGGAACTCCACCACCTCCTGGGCCTTCGCCTCCGGCAGGTGCCGCGCCACCCGCTGGTACAACCGGGTCCTCCGCGCCTCCAGGCTCTCCCCTTGCCCCACCGCGCACAGCCTGCGCAGCGCCTGGCCCAGCAAGCCGTACGAGGCTCCCGTGCTCATCGGGTCGCCTCGCCCCAGCAGCACCAGCGGCGGCTGCTCCTTGCCCTCCAGGCGGCGGAGGAATTCGTGGCGCAGCCGCGACTTGCCCGTACCGGGTGACGCCGTCACCAACAGCGCCCGGGCCGCGGACTCCTCCACACACGTGGTGAAGGTGAAGTCGAGCAGCGCCAGCTCCTGCTCCCGGCCCACGCAATGGGTGGGCTTGCCCAACAACGGCCGGGAGGCATCCGCCTCCAACTGCTCGCCGCGCAGCACGAACGTGCCCGAATCCGAGCGCGACAGCTGGAAGCCCGGCCCGAGCAGCCCCGCCGTCACATCGTCCATCACCACGTTGGCCGAGGGCGTGCGCTCCAGCTGACGCAACAGCCGCCCCGCCCTGTCCATGGCCTCGCCCACCGGCATCCGCTCGTTGAAAACGCCCAGGCCCGTGGTCAGCACCACCGCGGCCTCCGGCCAGCGCTCCTTGAGGGTGAGGGCGCAACGCGCCGCCAGCGCCGCCTGGTCCGTGGCCGTGCCTCGCTCCGGCGCCAGCGTGGCCACCAGTGAACCATCCGCCAGCAGTTCGGCCTGCGCTCCCTGGAGCGGCGCCAGGTCCCTGCGCAGCGAGTCGCGCAGCGCCACCCCCAGGTTCCAATCCGACGTCTCCTCCTGCGAACCGGCGGCGAGGGACACCAGCAGCACGCTGACGAGCTTCTGCTCGGCCTCCACTCCGCTGTCGAAGCGCGGCTCCGCCCCAGCCCGTGGCAACAACAACTCGGGGACGGACTCCAGTGCCCCGAGCGCCTCCACCAGGCGGGGGGCGTCCGCCAGCCTCTGCCGGGGGTCCTTGGCCAGCATCCGGTCCACCAGCACCTGCAGGCCCGCGGGCAGGCCCGGGCGCAGCACCTCCAGGCGCGCCGGCTCGGCGTACAGAATCTTGGCCAGCGTGGCGGCGAAGTGCGGCGCGGCGAAGGGCGGCCGGCCCGTGAGGCACTCGTACAGCACGCACCCCAGCGAGAAGATGTCCGCCGCGGGAGGAATCTCCGGCGCGCTGGAGGCCTGCTCCGGCGCCATGTACCCCGGCGTCCCCACCACCGCGCCCGTCCCCGTCACCGCCACCAGCGTGCGCGTGACGTAGCGCGCCAGGCCGAAGTCCAACAGCACCACCTCTTCGGGCCGGCCCCCTCGCAGGAAGAGATTGGAGGGCTTGAGATCACGGTGGACGATGCCCTGCTGGTGGGCCGTGGTAAGGGCCTCGGCGGCCCGGCGCAACAGGGAGAGCGTCTCGGGAAGACCGAGCGGCTGGCGGGCCAGACGATGTGACAGCACCTCCCCCTCGAGCCACTCCATGGCCAGGTAGGGCTGGTGCGCCTCGGTGGAGCCGTGCGCCACGTAGGCGACGATGCCGGGGTGACGCAGCTCGGCCAGCAGCACGGCCTCGCGTTTGAAGCGGTAGGCCACCTCCGGTGAGGTAGCGCCATTCAGCAGCTTGAGGGCGACGGTCCCGCCCGTGGACGAGTCGGTGGCGCGATAGACGAAGCCCATTCCTCCGCGGCCCGCCAGGGATTCGAGGATGAAGCGGCCCGCGATGACCGTGCCCTTGGGCAGGGTTCCAGGTGGGGTGGCGGGTGCAGGGGCGGTCTTGTCGTCCATGAAGGTGCGCTTGCGCTCCGCTGGCAATCTACCCGAGGTCCCCTCGCTGCCCGAAATCACCTGGCCCCCCGTAGGCCCCCGGGCCCACACCGCCCTTCGCCCCGCCGTGGCCAGCACCGCCACGGCGCACCGCGTAGCGTAAGGGCGTCAGCCGTTGTTGTTGTTATTATTGTTGTTATTGTTATTGTTGTTGTTGTTGCTCTGTCTGCCCTCGCCCGGGCGCGGGTTGCCCTCGGGCTCGCCGGGGCCGCCGGGCATGCCCAGCACCAGGCCCGCCGTGCCCATCATGACGAGGTGCCCGGAGCGCGCGTAGGCCCGCGGGTCGATGATGGAGAGCTTCTTGCGGTCGCACCAGATGGTCTGGTTCTCCTTCACCTGGGGCAGCGAGAAGCTCCGCGTGAGCTGGTCACCCGCGTAGCAGTGGATGTTGGCCCGGCTGTAGATGGCGTGAGGCTTCGGCGCCTCCTCCGTCAGCAACCAGTTCACCAACCACTCCTCGAGCTGCGTCCGGGCGGGGCCGTCCTCCAGCCGCAAGGCATTCAGGAAGCACTCCACCGTGTGCGCGGTTCGCGCCATCTCCTGGGGATTCACGCCGGGATTCCTTCCTCAGGGCACATAGTAGAACTCGAAGTTCTGGAACGGCAGGTTGATGGCCTGGATGTGGTAGAACGCGTTGTTCTTCTGCTTTTGATAGTGATACTCGCGCAGCGACTGCGTGGTGACGAACAGGTTGTTCGACACCCCCGGCCGGTACAGCGCGCTGTGCAGGTGGAGGACGCCTCCCAGGTCCGCCATCACGTACTCCTCCCCCAGCGCGTCACTCGGCTCCAGGCACTGGAAATGGAGCTGGTAGGTGAACAGGTGCTCCTGCTTCGTGCGCTTCTCGTCCCCGTACACCACCGGCGTGTCCCGCAGCATCTGCAGGTACAGCGTGTTGCGGATGGGCTCCGGGCACGCCTTCTGGAAGAGGTCCTTGCGCACGTGCAGCCGCAGCCGGTCCTCCTTCGTCAGCGTGAACAACGAGCGCTCGCGCTTGAGCAACTGTGACGAGAGCGGCAGCCGCTCGTCCCCCATCTCCAGCACGAAGCCGTCGTCGGAGTAGAGCGCCTGGAGCGTCTCGTCCTCGGCGATCAACGCGGGGAGCGTGTTCTTCTCCTGGTGCAGATCGTTCGGCAGCAGCACCCCGGGCCTGGGCGGGGGCGCCTCCGCGAAGGCCAGGCGCGGGTGCATGTTGCGCGCATACCACCGCGCGTAGTCCTGCTGCGCCTCGGGCGCGTCCTCCGGGAACGAGCGCGGGTTGTCCGTGTAGAGGGCCTTCTGCAGCTCGCACGTGTACGACTTCGCGCTCTTCATCTGCAGCTTCACCGCGGGGCAGCCCGTCCTGCACAACCGAAGGTGGCCGCAGCCCTGACAGCTCGAGTCGAAGCCGTGGGCCTGGTGCAGCGCGCTCACCTTCCGGGCGCCCGTGGCGAGAATCTGCTCCACGGAGCCGGTGAACACGTTGCCGTAGTGGAGCTCCTCGAGCCCCTGCCCGCGCACGCACGAGTACACCGAGCCATCGCTCTGCAGCAGGAAGAAGCGCTCGCCGCAGTTGAAGGCGCTGGTGCAATAGGACGGCTTGAACTCGTCGAACCAGTGGCGCCGCAGCCCCTCCTCGAGCTCCGTGCCCGCGAAGGCCTCGTTCAACGCCCGGTACAGCTCCCTCTGCTTCGCCGGCGAGGCCTGCGTCAGCGGCGACTTGCCCTTGCTCACCTCATGCGACTCGTTGAGCGCCGACTCGAACGCGAACATCACGTTGAACCGGTTCATGTCGAAGCCCAGCTCGCGATGGATGAACCAGATGTCGTCGATGACGGCCGGGATGTCGGCCAGGTGCTCCTCGCACAGGGTGGCGGAGATCTTCTTCGCGTGCGGATAGCGCGCCAGCAGGCGCAGGTTGTCCAGCGTCTTGTCCAGCCAGCTCGCCCCGCCGCGCGTGGTGCGGTGCTTGGCGTGCATGGCCAGCGGCAGATCGATGCTCGCGCTGATGGACACCTTGTGCTTCACGAACAGCTCGTAGAGCGGCTCGAACCGGTACAGGTTCGTCTTGATGTGCGGCACGCTCTTGGGCTGGCCCAGCGCGGAGAGCGCGTCGAAGTGGCTCATGTAGTAGCCACGGATGAGCGTGAACAGCTCCTCCAGCACCGCCGGAGGCATCGTGGTGACCTCGCCCCCGTGCAGCGAGACGTTGAAGGCGAGCACCCCCGCCGCCTCGAAGGCGTCCAGGGCGTGCCGCAACGTGGCGGTGGCGCGGGCCGCGTCCTGCTTGAGCGTCTTCCGGGTGGTCTGGTCCCCGAGGTAGCAGTAGCTGCAGCCGAGGTTGCAGCCCAGCGTGGGCACGTAGAGCAGGTGGATGTGGCGGGAGTACTCCCGCTGGGGCTTCCACTGGGGCGCGTTCATGGCGGGCTTCACGGGCTTCAGGTGCCGGTCGCGGGCAGTTCCTCGAGCCCCGTGAGCACCGCGTGGGGCGCGGCGCGGCGCACGTGCTTCACGATCTTCCGCGCCACCTTCTGGAACCGGGCCGCCTTGTTGGCCGCGATCTTGTCCGGCTTGCGAGCCCCCGTCTGGAACCTGTCCTGCTCCAGCACCAGCACCTTGCCCGTGGACGACTTGAGCAGGAGCCGTCCCCCGCCCGCCTCCATCGAGACCTTCTGGACGTTGGCGTAGTAGAGGATCTTCCTGCCGCAGATGAGGTAGCGGGGCCCCACGTAGAGCCGCCTGGGTGGCCGGGCGGCCACCACGGCCGCGAACCCCAGGACGATGACCAGGGGGAAGAAGACGAACAGCGCTCCCACGGCGGCCCCCAGGATGAGCGCGAGCGCCCCCCACCGGGCACCGCTCAAGCCCACCGGCTCGCCATGATCGTATTTGATCAGGGCGAACTTCTCGAGATCCATGCGTGCTCCCGCTCCATCGGGCCCAAGCCTAACGTTTCAGCGCGGCGGGGTCTCGTCCACGGCACGTCCCCTGAAAAGAAGCGAAACGCTAAATAAACGGAATCATTGTGACGCGCTGGCGGGAAAAATCCCGTGCCCCGCAAATTCCGTGCATCATTTTTCCCTTTATCGGCTCCCTTTACCCGAAGGGGCCTATACAGCCCCACGTCACTTCGCGGAGTGGGCATTGAGAGACATCCGGGGGCAACTTCCACTGGAGCACGAGCGCGTGAGTCCGCTCGTCTCCGTCAGCCAGCAGCTTTCATCGCTCGAGGAGTTGGAAGCGCTCCTCGAGGCCATTCCCAGACTGGCCCGGACGCTCGTCCCCGTCTCCGAGGCCGTGCTCGTGGAGCAGGGTGAAGCCGGACACTGGCGGTGCCTGGCCGGTGGGGCCGTGCCACGAGCGCTCTCTCCCGCGCGGCTGCACGAGGCCCTGGGGCTCGCACTCCGGGAGCAGTCCCCACGGCTCGTCGTGGAGGGGACAGCGGACGGGCGGTGGGCCGTGGTTCCGCTCCAGACCGGGGGGCGCCCCATGGGACTGGTGATGGGACTCGTCCCGGGGCCGGAGCCGCGCCCGTGTCACGAGATGGAACAGCTCGCCGTCTTCGGCTCCCTATGTGGCGCCGCCATCACCCGGGCCCGCACTCTCGTCGCCCTGCGTCAGGCGGCGGCGCGTGATGCCGCGACCCTCTCCGCCGTCCGGGACGGCCTCCTCACCGTCGACCCGGAAGGAGTCGTCCGCGCGCTCAACCCGGCCGCGCAGGGACTGCTGGGCGTCAGGAAGGAGCAGGTGATCGGCCGGCCGCTCCGGGAGCTCGCCCCGCTCGCGTCCCTCGCGGAGGTGCTGGACACCGGGAGGCCACTCACGAACGAGCGCATCTCCCGCTCGCAGGGAGAGCTGCTCGTCTGCTCCCAGCCCTACGAGGGGGGCACCATCCTCACCCTCACCTTCCAGGAGCCCACCTGCGCGAAGCAGACCGCCGGTGCCCCGGCGCGCTTCACCTTCGACGATCTCGTCGGGAGGGAGCCGGCATTCCTGGCGTGCCTGGAGGAGGCCCGCCTGGCGGCCCGCTCGGACGTCCCCATCCTCATCACCGGGGAGAGTGGCACCGGCAAGGAGCTGCTCGCCCAGGCCATCCACCGCGCGTCCCCCAAGGCCAGCCAGCCCTTCGTGGGCATCAACGTGGCGGCGTTTCCCCGCGAGCTGCTGGAGAGCGAGCTGTTCGGCTACGAGCGGGGCGCCTTCACGGGCGCGCGGGCGGGAGGCAACCCGGGAAAGTTCGAGCTGGCCAGCCAGGGGATGATCCTCCTGGACGAGATTGGGGACATGCCGCTGGAGATGCAGGTGAAGATGCTCCGCGTCCTCCAGGAGCGCACCCTCCAGCGGCTGGGCGGCTCGCGCGACACGCCCCTGCGCGCCCGGGTGGTCGCCACCACCCACCGCAACCTGGAGGTGGCCGTCCAGGAGGGCACCTTCCGGTTGGATCTCTTCCACCGCCTCCGCGTGGTGCACCTGCGCCTGCCCCCTCTCCGCGAGCGGCGGGGGGACATTCCCCTCCTGGTGGAGCGGCACCTGCAGCGCTACGCCTCGCGCGTGGGACGCCCGCCCCTCCGGGTCTCGCCCCAGGTCATGGCCGCGCTCCAGGCACATGACTGGCCCGGCAACGTCCGCGAGCTGGTGAATCTCCTGGAAGGAGCCGCCTGTCTCCTGCCCGAGGGACAGGAGGTCATCGAGCGCCTCCCTTCTTCCGTGGAGCATCTGTTCCAGCGCCGGGGTGAGCAGCGGCCCCCGGCGGCGGGCGCTTCCCTCCCGCCGGCGGAAGACCGGGTGGTGCCCTTCGACGAGGTCGAGCGCCGCACCTTCGAGCACGCGTTGCGGCACTGCGCGGGCAACGTCGCCCAGGCGGCCAAGGCGCTGGGCGTGGCCAAGGGGACCTTCTACAGCAAGATCCGGCGCTACGGCCTGGAAGCCCCGCGCCCCTCGCCAGCCTCCTACCTGAGCTGAAGCACCCGGTCAGGCTCTGACCTGGAGCCGTTCAAATCTTGAACCGCCTCCAGGAATTGAACGCACCGGCTCGCGCCCACGCGAGGAGCGCCCGTCCGCCCAGGCACCTGGGTGCTGGCCCGGGCGTTGCTCCCATGCGACGCGTGAGCCATCCAACGCCGAACCGGTCCCTGGAGGGCACTGCCCTCTTCCTGCTGCTCCTCCTGCTGATTCCCGGATGCACCCCCCAGGAAGGCAGCGTCCCACCGCCCGGGTCCGCCAGCGCTACCTTCTCCATCCGGGACAGGGACGTGGAGGGCCTGTCCCCCGCCAGCGTCACCGCCCTGGCCTCCACCTATGCGGAGGTCTCGCGCATCGTCATCGACGTGAAGGAGCGGGACTCCGGCGCCCTCCTGTTCACCCGCTTCGAGCTGACGCAGTCGGACGGAGCATGGTCGGGCACCCTCACCTTCCTCCCCAAGGGGAGGACCCTCACCTTCAGCGCCCGGGCCTTCTCGGGCTCCGGCACCCTGCTCTTCTCCGGTGCCACGGAGCAACTGCTCTCCCACGACGGCGAGAACGTGCCCATCACCCTGGCCCCCGCCAATGACGGCCAGAGCATCACGCTGCCGCGCATCCGGAGGATTTCGCTTCCGACGGCGCTCGAGCCGGAGCAGGCCGGCAACGTGGCCGTCCTGGTGGAGGCCACTCCGGGAGAGACGCTCACCTACGAGCTCTCGGCGGCGCCGGGAGGAGGCGCGTTCTCTCCGGCGAGCGGCCCCTTCAAGTTGACGGCCCTGGTGGGCACCCTCGTCGTCCAGTACCTGCCGCCCCGGGTGACGGCGGAGAGGGACTTCGAGCACGCGGTGAAGGTGACGAACGCAGCGGGGCACTCGGTGACCACCACCTTCAAGACGAAGGTGAAGCCGCCCGGGAAGACGGACGGAGTGACGGACACCGGCGTGAAGGTGCTGTTCAACCCGGTCATCCACGGCCTCTCGGCGCACCGGGTGACGGGCACCAGCGACGTCCGCTTCGAGGCGCGCATCAGCGACGACAGCCCCGCCGAGGCGTGGACGTACGCGTGGAGCTTCACCCCGGGCGACGGCACCTCGCCCGAGCCGCTGCCCGTCTTCACGAGCGGCACCAACCCCTCCACCCTCCAGCACTACAGCGCCTCGGTGCGGGGCCAGGTGACGCTGGCGGTGACGGATGACCATGGGGGGACCACCACCGTCTCCTACGTGCTCCAGCCCGACGAGTTCCCCGACAGCCCCGTGGTGGACAGTGGCCTGCTGTCCCTGAGCGCGGGCGAGGGACATACCTGCGTGCTGCTCAGTGGCGGCGCGGTGCGCTGCTGGGGCCGCAACACCTGGGGCCAGCTCGGCTACGGCCACCCCCTCAGCGTGGGCGATGACGAGCTGGCCGACACCGCCGGCAACCTGCCCCTGGGCGAGAAGGTGGCGCAGCTCGCCGTCGGGGGCCACCACACCTGTGCCCTGCTCGAGTCCGGCATGGTGCGCTGCTGGGGGCGCAACCACGCGGGCCAGCTCGGCTACGGCCACACCCTCAGCGTGGGCGATGACGAGGCCGCCTTCAGCGCGGGCCTCGTCCCCCTGGGAGGACCCGCCACCCGGCTGGTGGCCGGCTCCGCGCACACCTGTGCCCTGATGACGACGGGCGCGGTGCGCTGCTGGGGCCTCAACACCCATGGACAGCTGGGGTACGGCCACACGCGGAACGTGGGCGATGACGAGGCCGCCTCCAGCGCGGGCGTCGTCAACGTGGGGGGTGCTGTCCGGGAGCTCGCCGCGGGGGCCTCGCACACCTGCGCGCTGCTGGAGGCGGGCACCGTGCGCTGCTGGGGCCTCAACGCCCAGGGGCAGCTCGGCTACGGCCACACCCGGAACGTGGGCGATGACGAGTCCCCCGCCAGCGCGGGCAACGTGGACCTGGGGGGCTCCGCCGTGCAGCTCACCACCTCCAGCACCAGCCAGCACACCTGCACCCGGCTGGGCACGGGCACCGTGCGCTGCTGGGGCCTCAACGCCTCGGGCCAGCTCGGCTATGGCCACACCCGGAACGTGGGGGATGACGAGCCCCCCGCCAGCGCGGGCGTGAGCGTGGGGGGCACGGTGCTCCAGGTGGCCACCGGCGCCGAGCACACCTGCGCCCTGCGAGGCTCCGGCAGCCTCGCGTGCTGGGGCCGCAACGAGTCCGGTCAGCTGGGCCAGGGCCATGACACCTCGCTGTCCTCGCCGCCCGCGGCCCCCGTGGCGCTCGGCACCACCGCCTTCCAGCTCGCCGCGGGCGCCTGGCACACCTGCGCCCTGGTGAACCCGGGCGCGGTGCGCTGCTGGGGCCGCAACACCTGGGGCCAGCTCGGCCTGGGCCACACCTCCAACCTCGGCGACAACGAGCCGCCCACCAGCGCCCCCAACCCCACCCTGCTCCCGCCCCGCCTGCTGGAGAGCTTCCAGTCCGCGGTCACCGTCCCCGCGAGCAGCGCCATCACCGTCCGGGTGCAGGCGATGGATCCTCAAGGCAGCGGCCTGTCCTTCTCCTGGAGCGCCAACGCCAGCACGCTCTCCACCCCCCTCACGCAGGAGGGGACGAGCGAGGTGGTCTGGACGGCGCCCGCGTCCTGCGCCGTGGGGGTGAGCCCGCTCCTCACCGTCACGGTGGCCAACACGCTCGGGAAGAGCACCTCCGTGACGTTCACCCTCGCCCTCAACACCTGCATCAACTGCGCGAACATCCTGGGGGCCCGCCCGGCGTCTCCCAGTGGCCTGTACCGGATCGACCCGGATGGCACGGGGGCGGGCGCGCCGTTCGACGCCTGGTGCGACATGACGCAGGACGGCGGAGGGTGGACGCTGCTGGGCCGGGGAACCTGGGGCTCCCGGGAGTCCAGCAGCCTGCCACCCGGCACCCATGCCCTGCTGCCCGCGAGCCTTCGCACCAGCGTGCTGAGCACGACGGGGCGGCTGTTCCGGCTCGGCTCGGGCACCTCCCGGCTCTTCATCTCCGACCCATCGCCCCTGCTCGGCGTGGGCGACGGCGTCTGGAGGACCACGGCCGCCTCGGTGCGGTGCACCACCAGCTATGCACGGGTGCTCGCCAACACCCTCGCCACCACGTCCACCAAACAGGTCAGCTGCGATCCCACCATCATCGGGACGCATACCTGCGGCTTCCACGGCGGATGGGTCCTCACCATGTTCTATGACACGTACAACTTCGAAGGCGGCCACCCGTGTGCCTTCAGCGTGGGCAATCCCCCCGGCAACACCCTGCTGGACCTCTGGGTGCGCTGAGTTCCACTGAAGACTGGCATTTCTTGTCTGTTCAAAATCTCGACCGTGGGCGTTCAATTCTCAAACAAGCACGGAGGCTGTGTTTCCGGTGGGTTGAGCGCTCGCGCGGAGCCTGACGAGCTCCCCGCGTTCAAGAATTGAACGGGCCCGCGGGGGCGCTGGAGCACACGGGACCGAGGCCACGGGAGATCAACCACTTAACCGCTGGCCCGCGGCTTGCTCATGGGGAGAGCCCGGTGAGGCTGGCGGATGAAACAGCCAGCGCCCCCAGGGTTCCTGGAAGGAAACGACACGACGTGACGTCGAGCGGGCCGCATGGCGCGGCACGGGAGACGTGCGTCCGCATGGAAGGCCCGATGACCGAAATGACCAGTCCAACCAGTTGTCTGCGCATGTTGAGGAAGGCGGCCCTCATCCTGTCCGCCTTCAGCCTGGCGGTGGGATGCACCCCGCCCCCCGCCCAGCCGCCCCAGCAGGAGCAGCAGGGCACCGCCAGCGCCTCCATCTCCATCCAGGCCTCGGACATCACCCCGCCGGAGGCCGGCTCCACCCAGGAGCGGCACCTCTCCGCCTTGTCCGGTCCCTCCGCCCAGGCATTCTCCTACCTGGACGTGTCCTCCATCCGCATCGACGTGAAGGAGAAGGCCACCGGCAACATCCTCTACATCAACTTCGATCTCTCGCTCTTCGAGGGCGCGTGGACGGGAACGCTCCCCTTCCTGCCCAAGGGCATGGCCCTCACCTTCACCGCCCGGGCCTTCAACGCGGGCGGCACCCTGCTCTTCAACGGCACCGTCGATCAGACGCTCTCCTTCGACGGTGAGAAGATCATCTTCACCCTCTCGCCCGCCAACGACAAACAGACCATCAAGCTGCCGCGCATCCGGAAGATCTCCGTGCCCAGCGCGCTCGGCTCGGACCAGAGCGGCAACGTGAGCTTCGCCGTCGAGGCCACCACGGGCGAGACGCTCACCTACTCCATCACCGCGGCCACCGGCGGCGGCTCCTTCTACCCCGTCTCGGGCGCCATCACCCTGACGGCCACCACGGGCACCTTCGTCAGCCAGTACGTCTCGCCCTCCGTCACCACGGAGAAGGAGTTCGAGCACACGGTGAAGGTGACGAACGAGGCGGGCCACTCCGTCTCCACCACCTTCAAGACGAAGGTGAAGCCCACGGGCACCACCGACGGCGTCAAGGACAACACCGTCAGCGTCTTCTTCAGCCCCGTCATCAACAGCATCAGCGCCCAGCGCGTGCTCGGCACCGGCAACGTCATCTTCGGCGCCAGCGTGGCCGATGACGGTGACCTCAGCACCCTGGCCTATACGTGGAGCTTCACGGCCACCACCGGCACCACCTTCGACCCGATGCCCGCCTTCAGCGGCACCACCAACCCCGCCACGCTGCAGAACTACACCCCGCTGGTGCAGGGCACGGTGGAGCTGACGGTGAAGGACACCAACAAGGGCGTCACCACGCTCTACTACAAGCTCACCCCGGACCAGTTCCCCGACAACCCCATCATCGAGGGGGACACCACGGGCCTCAACACCATCCGCGCCGGCGAGTTCCACACCTGCGCCCTCATGAGCAACGGCACCGTGCGCTGCTGGGGCCGCGGCAACTACGGCCAGCTCGGCTACGGCAACTCGCTCACCGTGGGCAGCACCTCCACCACGCTGCCCTATACCGCGGGCAATGTGCCGCTGATGGGCGTGGCCACCAAGCTCGCCGTGGGCGCCAACCACACCTGCGCCCTGCTCAACACCGGCTTCGTGCGCTGCTGGGGCTACAACGCCCATGGCCAGCTGGGCCTCAACACCACCCAGAACGTGGGCGATGCCGAGGCCCTCTCCAACTTCGGCTACGTCAACCTGGGCGGCATCACCACGACAATCGCCGCGGGCTACAACCACACCTGCGCCCTGCTCAACACGGGCAACGTGCGCTGCTGGGGCCTCAACAACTACGGCCAGCTCGGCTACGGCCACACCCTCAACGTGGGTGACAACGAGCAGCCCTCGAAGTACGGCGACGTCCAGCTGGGCGGCCCCGTGAAGGACATCATCGCGGGTGGCAACCACACCTGCGCCCTGATGGAGACCGGCAAGGTGCGCTGCTGGGGCCTCAACAACTACGGCCAGCTCGGCTACGGCAACACCACCTGGATTGGAGACACCGAGCACCCCAACGCCGTCAGCGAGGTCGCCCTGGCCGGCAATGCCGTGCAGCTGTCCGCGGGTGAAGAGCACACCTGTGCCCTGATGGAGAATGGCTTCGTGCGCTGCTGGGGCCTCAACGCCGCGGGCCAGCTCGGCTACGGCAACACCACCACCCTCACGTCGTCCGGCGGCGACGTGGCCACCGGCAGCAAGGTGCTCCAGGTGTCCGCGGGCAATGACCATACCTGCGCCCTGCTGAGCACCGGCGCCATCAAGTGCTGGGGCTATGGCCTGTACGGCCAGCTCGGCTACGCCTCCACCGGCAATCTGACCTCGCCGGGCGCCAACGTGGACCTGTCCGGAGCCACCGCCTACCGCATCACCACGGGCCTGAACCACACCTGCGCGCTGCTGAGCACGGGCGCCGCCCGCTGCTGGGGCATCAACAACTACGGCCAGCTCGGCTACGGCAACACCAGCCCCCTGGGCGACAACGAGCAGCCGTCCACCGCCGGTGACATCAAGGTGATGGCGCCTTAATCAGACACCGCTTCCACTCCGGGGCGAGGGCTCTTCCATGGGCCCTCGCCCTTTTCATTTTCGAGCGGAAATCGCGCGCATCATCTTCCTCATCACCGGCTCCTTCCTGGCGAGGGAATCCTCCCTTTCGAATGAGTTGGAGACACACCATGCTTCGTTCCTCCTGGAAGACCTTGATGCTCACCACGGGCCTCGCCGCCCAGCTCGGCTGCGGAGGCCCCGCCGAGGACTCCGGCTCGCTGGAGCAGCCGAAGGGCACGGCCCTGACGGGCCTGAACGCCCTCCAGCGGCTCGACATGCCGCCCCTCACCAAGGGCGTGGACGTCACGGCGCTCGTCGCCTCGGAGTACCACTCGCTGGCGCTCGCCCCCACCCTGCAAAACAGCATCCTGTCCTCCGATGGCAGTGCCAGCTCCATCATCCAGACGAGCGACGGCGGCTATGCGTTCACCGGCACCACCCACGTGCTGGGCACCAATGACATCCTCCTGATGAAGCTCGACGCCTTCTTCAACGTCCAGTGGGCCTACGCCTATGGCGGCTCCAACGCGGAGTCCGGCGTCGAGGTCCGTCAGACGAGTGATGGCGGGTTCATGATCGCCGGGCAGATCTTCCAGAACGCCACCACCAATTACGATTTCTATCTCGTCAGGACCGACTCCGCGGGCAACTACTACTGGCAGTTCCCCCACGGCGGCTCCCTCCACGAGTACCCCCGAGCCATGGAGGTCACTCCGGACGGCGGGTGCATCATCGTCGGCAAGACGCAGAGCAACCTGGGCTACCAGGATGCCTACATGGTGAAGTACTCCGCCACCGGCGCCGTGCAGTGGACGAAGCCGTTCTCCAGCGGCGCGGATGGAACCTACGAGTTCCGGGGCGTCACCAACGTTCCAGGCGGAGGCTATGTCGCCGTCGGCTCCCGGCAGGTCAAGGTGTCCTCGACGACCTGGGAGACCTATGGCTACGCCGTGAAGGTGAGCAGCACCGGCACCACGCTCTTCCAGGTCAGCTCGGGACGGTTCGCCTACCTGGAAGCCGTGGCCGCGACCTCCACCGGCTACGTGGCCGTGGGCTACATCTACCCGGCGTCGTCCACGGCGGGCGCCGACTTCTACGCGGTCCGCTTCAACACCACGGGCGGCACCCTCTGGGCCCAGAGCATGAACGCGGGAACTCGCGGGGATTACCTGAGCGATGTCCAGGTCGCGAGTGACGGCAACTACGTCATCACGGGCTCCACCACCCCGTCCGATACCCAGAGCAACATGCGCGTCATGAAGCTGGACAACAGCGGGGTCGCGCTCTGGGACTTCTACCCCTACCCCAGCACCTGGTACACGTTCGGCCAGAGCCTCGCCAGGACCAGCGATGGGGGCTTCATCGTCAGCGGCGGCTACACCGACCCCAGCACCAACACCCGCTACATGCTGCTCTCCAAGTTCTCGCCCTGAGAGAGAGAAACCGTGGGTCCTCCGGGCCCGTCCGGACCGTGGGACGGGCCCCGGCTCCCCGCTGGCGCGCGGCCCCACCTTGGTGGTAGGCACCCCCTGTTTGCGCAGGGGGTTTCATGGACAGCAGTGACGCGCTGCATCTCCGCATCCGGGCCGCCACCGAGAAGGATGTGCTGCTCGGGATGTTCTTCGACAGCTCGATGGAGAATCTCCAGCGGCAGCTGGGGCCCACGGAGGCCGAGGCCGTGCGCAAGGAGGTCTTCGGCTCGCGCAGCATCGTGAGCTTCTTCCGCTACCCGGTGGCCGATCTCCTCAAGCTGGCCGACCTCGGCGTGAAGCGCAACAGGACGAGCTCGCGCACCTACGACGACTCCATCGTCGAGTTCGGCCGCGCCGCGGTGAACTACTTCTTCGACTCGCAGGCCGGCAAGATGATGTCCTTCCTGTCCGGCGACGAGCCCCACCGCCTCATGGCCAGCTCCCCTGCCGCCTACAAGGCCGTCACCGCCTTCGGCGAGCGCTCCTATGAGCGCGTGAGCGCCCGCTCCGGCAAGCTCATCTGCCACGGGGAGCTGCTCGGCCCGGCGTGGACCCAGGGCGTCGTGGAGCAGGCCCTCCTCAAGGCCGCCAAGGTCAGTGCCCGCGTGCGCGTGGAGGTGAAGAACCCCTCCGGCAGCGACTTCATCGTCCACGTGGAGTGGTGAGCCCCATGGAGGCGAGCATCCCCCCGCGGATAAAAATCTGCTGCATCTCCAGCGTCGAGGAGGCCCGCGCCGCCGTCCGCGCCGGGGCCTCCGCGCTGGGGCTCGTCTCGAGCATGCCCAGCGGGCCCGGCGTCATCTCCGAGGCCCTCATCGCGGAGATCGCCGCCACCGTCCCGCCCCCCATCGGCACCTTCCTGCTCACGTGCAGCCAGGACGCGCGGGACATCATCGCCCAGCAGCGCCGCTGCCGGACCAACACCGTGCAGCTCTGCGACCGGCTCACCACCGGCACCTACGCGGACCTGCGCGGCGCCATGCCCGGCATCTCGCTCGTCCAGGTCATCCACGTCACCGGCGAGCAGTCCCTGGAGGAGGCCCTGGGCGTGGCGCCCCACGTGGACGCGCTGCTGCTCGACTCGGGCAACCAGGCCCTCGCGGTGAAGGAGCTGGGCGGCACCGGGCGCGTCCACGACTGGAGCATCAGCCGGCGCATCCGCGAGCAGGTGGGCGTGCCCGTGTTCCTCGCCGGGGGCCTGCGCCCGGAGAACGTGGGCGAGGCCATGCGGCAGGTGGGGCCCTTCGGGCTCGACCTGTGCAGCGGCGTGCGGACCGGGGGCGTGTTGGATACCGGGAAGCTCGAGCACTTCTTCACGCGGTTGCGCGCGTGAGGGGGCGGGCCTCGCCCTCGCCCGGGCGCGCCCGCTTCCGCCACACCGTCAGTGTGTAGTCCACCACCGCCGCGAGCGCCGTCACCCCCACCGCCGCCACCAACGGCCGCACCAGCCGCGGCGCCACCAGCACCGACATCAGTGCGCCCAGTTGCAGCGTCGTCACCACCTTGCCCAGCATCCGCGCCTGGAACTTCACCGGACGGAAGCTCGGCAGGAAGCGCGCCACCACGAAGCCCACGCCCGTCGCCACGTCGCGCACCACCAGCGTGCCGAACTCCGCGGGCGTCAGCTTCCCCTCCGCCACGAAGGCCGCCAGCGCCACCATCACGAAGCCCCGGTCCGCCAGCGGATCGATGAGCGCGCCCCAATTCGACTCCAGGTGCTGGTGACGGGCGATCCACCCGTCCAGGAAGTCCGTCAACGCCGCCCCCGCCACCAGCCCCGCCCGGGCCAGCGGATCCTCCGTCGACACGAAGACGCCCGCCAACGGCAGGCGGCTCAGCGACAGCCCGTTGAGGAGCACGAGGCTCGTTCGTCGGTGCATACCTCCGGAAGGTAGGAATGCCCCCCGTCGCTTGCATTCCCGGCCGGCGGGGAACGTTCACTCCCCCGCTCGCTCACCGCGCCCAGGGCGGGCAACCAGCCAGGCGGCCCCTGGCCCGGGCGGTGGTGCTCACTCCTCCCGGGGCTTCAGCAACTCCTCGCCGGGAGGCGGGCCGTACAGCATTCTCGCGCCTCCGAGGTGCAACAGTCCCATGCCCGCGGGCAGCGCGGCGAGCAGTGCCCACGGGAAGGCCCCACCCGCGATGGACACCGCCACCACGAGGGCCGCACCCGCCAGCCAGGGCAGCGCCGGCAGTGCCACCGCCAGCTTCAGGAGGGCGCGCAACCAGGGCGTGCTCGACACCGCCTCGCTCCCCGCCAGCAAGGCCGGCACGAAGGAGGTGAGGGCCACCACCAGGAGCCAGCCCAGTGACAGCCCCACGTCCGAGGAATGGCCCTCGACCAGGGCGAAGAGCGCGGGCAGGGCCTCCAGTCCTCCCGCGAGGGCGGTCACCCCGAGCCCCCACGTGCGGCGCGAGCCACCTTGCCACGGCCTCACCTCACCGTGTCCCGCCGCCGCGCGCGCCTCGGCGTACAGCTCCGGGGGCACCTCCAGCGCGTACGGGAAGCCGAGCTCTCCCAGTTGCAGCACCGCCACGTGCTCCACCTTGCGCCCACCGCTGCCCGTGTAGTCGCGGATCCGCTCGTCCTCCAGAATCTCGTGCACCAGGTCCGCCCGCTCGCGAGCGCTCTCCCCGGGTCCCAGCGGACTCTCGAGCCCGCTCAGCAGCGCATCCACCTCGGCACGCGCCACACCTGGCGAGCGCACCTCCTCCAGCAGGGCGCGCGGGGACGGCCGCTCCGCCTGGCTCTCCGGCGCGGGGATATCCCCCAGGAGCTCGCCAGGGGCGTCGGGGGAACGAAGGGCGGAACGCGAACGTTGCACGGTGTCCCCAGCATACCGGGAACCCGCCGCGCGCGCCGTTGTCCAAGGGCTCCGAGAGATGAACCCCACCCACGCTGGAGGAGTACATGAGGCGGAGCCCCCTCGCCGTCACGGGAGTCGTGTGCGCGCTGACCGTTGGAAGCTGGACGCTCGGCGGGTGCCAGCGCTCCGAGGTGAAGCGCCTGGAGCCGATTCCGGAGAAGGTCCAGGCCACGGCGAGCGAGAAGGCCCCGGCCCCCCAGGCGCAGGCGGCGGCTCCGGAGACGGCCCCGGCCGCTTCGCCTCCCGCGGCGCCTCCGTCCGCGGCTCCCCGGGCCTCGGCCGCACAGGTCTTCGGCGCGGGCAGCGGCGGTACCGCCCAGGGACTCGGCGGGCTCAGCCTCAAGGGCAGCGGGGGCGGCGGCGGCGGCGTCGGTGACACCATTGGCATCGGCTCCATCGGCACCCGGGGCCGGGGCGGTGGCGTCTCGTCCTCGGGAGCGGGCTACGGCATGGGCAGCGTCACCCTCAACGGCAAGGCCAGCGTGCGTGTCCCCACCGCCCACTTCTCCGAGCCGCTCCAGGGCAACACCGAGCAGTACCGCGACAACGGGGTGAACGCCTTCGTCACCACCGCCGAGGACCGGCTGTCCACCTTCTCCATCGACGTGGACACCGCCTCCTATACCCTCGTGCGCCGCAAGCTCCTCGAGGGCACGCCGCCGCCCCGCGAGGCCGTGCGCGTGGAGGAGTTCCTCAACTACTTCCGCTACACGTACCCCGAGCCCGAGGGCGCCCCGCTCGCCGTGCACCTGGATGCCGCGCCCTCGCCCTTCACCCCCGGCCGCCACCTGCTGCGCGTGGGCGTCCAGGGCAAGCGCCTCAGCGTCTCCGAGCGCAAGCCCGCCCACCTCACCTTCCTGGTGGATGTCTCCGGCTCCATGCAGTCGCCCGACAAGCTGCCGCTCGCCAAACGCTCCCTGCGCATGCTCGTGGACAACCTGCGCGATGGCGACACCGTGGCGCTCGTCACCTACGCGGGCGGCGTGAAGCTCGCGCTGCCTCCCACCGGCCTGGAGCACAAGGCCCTCATCCACGCCGCCATCGAGGACCTCACCGCCGGGGGCTCCACCGCCATGGCCAACGGCATCCAGCTCGCCTACCAGCAGGCCATGAAGACGCTCGATGGAAGCTCCGTCTCGCGCGTCCTCATCCTCTCCGATGGCGATGCCAACGTGGGCCCCTCGTCCCACGAGGACATCCTCGCGCTCATCCGCGGCCACGTGAAGGAGGGCATCACCGTCACCACCGTGGGCTTCGGCATGGGCAACTACAAGGACACGCTCATGGAGCAGTTCGCCGACAAGGGCAATGGCAACCACTACTACGTGGACTCGCTCCTGCAGGCGCGCCGCATCTTCCAGGAGCAGCTCGGCGGCACGCTGGAAGTCATCGCCCAGGACGTGAAGCTCCAGGTGGAGTTCGACCCCGCGCAGGTGGCCCGCTACCGGCTGGTGGGCTACGAGAACCGGGACATCGCCGACCGCGACTTCCGCAACGACAAGGTGGACGCGGGAGAGATCGGCTCCGGCCACACCGTCACCGCGCTCTACGAGCTGGAGCTCAAGCCCGGCGCGGGCGAGGGCCTCGCCACGGTGCGTCTGCGCGCCAAGCGGCCCCGGGGCGAGACGGCTTCGGAGCACACGTACCGTTTCTCCGCCGGGGCGCTCGCGGCCTCCTTCCCCGAGGCCTCCGGGGACCTGCGCTTCGCCACCGCCGTCATGGGCGCCGCCGAGCTGCTCCGCCACAGCCCCCACGCCGAGCGCTGGAGCTTCGACCAGGT